>JBKJSF010000044.1:0-13469 GCA_046595895.1 Caulobacter sp.
GGTGCAGTCCGCCGAACCGCTGGGCGGCGGCGAGGGCTACAGCCAGACCCGCCGTTACCAGCTGCTGGGCGACTGCCCGGAAGGCTGGAACATCGGCGACTCCACCGACCAGCAGGGACGCAGGATGAAGGGGCAGTCGGGGTTACTGCGCTGATTGGGGGGCGGCGGTTCGGCATCCGACCGCGATGCGCCGATTGCTGACGTTGGCTCATTGCCGACAATTCGATTTGCGGCCGGCGTCACGGCAGCCCGCCTTCGCGTCCTACTGCGTCTTCAAAAACTCGATCACCGCCGCCCGGTCCTCGGCGCTGAGAGCCGGGCCGATCACGCCCCTCGTGCCGGCCGGGGCGTCGCGGAACTCGTGGCCCTTGTTGGAGCTGCCCTTGACGCTGACGTCCATCTTGAAGGCCCCGCGCGGGCAGAGCTTGGTGTCGAGTCCGACCAGCTTGGGGTCGTAGGCGCGGTTGCCCAGGCAGAAGCTCGGCGGACGCTCGCCCGGCGGTCCCAGCAGGGCGTAAAGCGACGGCACCGAGCCGTTGTGCAGATAGGGCGGCGCCGCCCAGATGCCGTTCAGCGGCCGGGCCTTGTAGGCCGCCGGGGCCTGCACGCAATTGGGGCGGTTGCCCTTGTCGGCATCGGCCTCGTTGCTCTTGATCGGGGTGGCCTCATCGATGTGGAACTTGTCGACCACGAACTGCACCGCCGAGGCCAGGGCCTGGCCAAAGGTCATCTCGGTGGTCGGCTTGGTTGGGGTGGTGAAGCAGGTGACGCCGGTGTTCGGGTCGGTCACGCCCGGCTGCAGGCCGAGGGCCAGCGGCGTCTTGATCTTGCGGCTGGCCAGGATCTGGGCCTGGCCGGGATCGGTGCCGACCACGCTGAGCGGGATGATGTTGACCTTCAGGTAGCTCTCGCCGTGCTCGTTGGGCGTGGTCCACAGCGAGGGGCTGTAGAGCGCCTCGTTCGGGTCATCGACCGGCGGCAGGTGGCAGCCCTGGCAGCGCAGGGCGTAGACCTTGCGGCCCGCCTGGGCCTTGGCCATGTCGATCCGGCCCAGCACGTCCTGCGGCCACTTCGGGCCGGACAGGCCCTGGAAGCCGCGCACCCGGCCGTCGGTCCCGCGCGCCAGCGGGTTGGGCCCTTCGATCTGCTGTTCCATCCGGGCCAGGTTGCCGACCGGCACCGACGAGTCCCACAGCCTGTGGGGCTGGTCGTAGGTGGTCATGTTCACCTTCGCCAGCACCCCGATCGCCTCGCCGACGTTGCGGATGGCCGGCTGGTGGATCGAGCCGTCGTACTGCGCCCAGGTGAACCACGGCGTGTTCCACAGGTGCGGATACTTCACCGGCGCGCTGATGGCCGCGTAGTTGTCCAGCGGGTCGAAGGTCGCCGACTTGGCCGGCAACAGGTTGACGTAGAACACCTCGTTGCCGATGCGGTTGAGGGCGTCGAGGCGGTTGAAGCCTTCCGGCACGGCGTCGCGCCTGTCGATCGCAGAGGTCGCCTTGGCCGCGGCGGCCAGGGTTTTGATCGTCGCCTTCAGGTCGGCGCGCAGCTGCTTTCGCTGGGCCTTGGTGGCCTTGGGGCCGAGCACCCGGTCGGCGAAGGACTTGAACCGCCAGGGCAGCACATCGGTCAGCAACAGCGCCGCGCCCAGAGTGGAGGTCAGTTGCTGCAGGCTGGAGGCGGCGTTGCCGCCGTCGATGCGCAGGGAGACGCCGTTGTACTCCAGGTGGCCGGTGTGGCAGGCCGCGCAGGTCAGGCCCACCTGGTCGGGCAGCATCTTGCCGGTGGTCGGGTCGGCATAGGCCCTGGTGATGGCGAAGCCCACCGGCATGCCGGCGGGATTGAGGCCCCTGTTGCTCTCGACCCCGGCCTCGGCGGGCACGCCGCCGATTTTGGCCCTGTAGCCGTAGGCCGTCTCGCGCCCGCCGGCCGGGCCGGCCTGGCCGCCGCCCGACGGCGGGCTGGGGATGAAGCCCAGCTTCTGCATGTAGCCGTCGCTGATGAACAGCTTCTCGTCGCCCGGCAGGATCCTGGGCTCGGCCAGGGCCACGAACCAGGCGTAGGGGATCGGCAGGGTCGAGGTGCCCTGGGTGGCGTGGTGGAACCAGTAGCGGTCGCTCTCGCTCCAGCCCTGGTCGAGCCAGCGGGCCTCGCGCACCGGTTGGGCCGGCGGCAGCGGCGGATCGACGATGGCCAGGACTTTCGGGATGCCGATGGCGGCGACTGCCACCACGACGACCAGCGCCAGGCCCCACAGGGCGGCTTTCCGAGACACCAACATCGACGATCCCCTCCGCGACGTCCCCATATGAATACAATTTGGAGGCATCATCAATATGGGATACAGATTCCGGATGTGAGGCGCCGGGGCCGCTTTTCAAAAAACCCGCCAAGCCGAGGTCAAAGATGGTCGATGTCGTAGCCTCATCGTTTCTGGACGCTTATGACGCCGCGCCGCAGCCGCAGCAGAAACTGGGCCTGCTCTATCAGTGGATCGCCACCAAGCCGCTGGCGCTGTTCAAGGAGCTGAGGACCAGGCGGCCGATCCTGGTCACGCCCGGCGGGCCGACCGTCCTGGCGATGTTCGCCGACGTCGAGGAGGCCCTGACCCGGAACCTGCAGTTCACGGTCAAACCCTACGCCCCCAAGATGGACCCGGCCGTCGGCCCGTTCATGCTGGCCCGCGACGGCACGGTCTACAACCAGCGCGACAAGGGGCTCTTATGGACGCTGATCCAGCAAGCCGACATGCCCAGCGTGCGCCAGAGGGTGGCCAGGATCGGCGCCAGGCTGATCGCCCAGGGCGCCTCGCCCGATGGCCGGCTGGAACTGGTCTCTCAGGTCACCCGCCCCGGCCCGATCGCCCTGACCGGCGAGTACTTCGGCTTCCCGGGCCCGGACCTGACGGCGATGCTGCGCTGGTCCTACGCTACCCAGAACGACATGTTCCACAACCTGATCGACGACCCCAAGGTCCACCAGGCCTGCGTCGACGCCGGGGCGGAGATGCGGTCCTACCTGGAAGACTTCCTGCCGCGCCGCGCCAAGGAGGTGAAGGCCGACCCGACGATCGACGACGTCGTCGCCCGCATGCTGCGCCTGCAGACCCCGCCACAGATCGGCTTCGACCAGGGCCGCATCCTGTCGAACACCATGGGCTTCCTGGTCGGCGGCATCGAGACCACCTCGGCCGCCATCGTCCAGGCCATCGACCAGCTGCTCGACCGGCCGGGCGAGATGGCCGCCGCCAAGAAGGCGGCCCTGGCAGGCGACGACGCGACCTTCGACGCCATCTTCTGGGAGGCCCTGCGCTTCAATCCGATGGCCCCGTTCGTGGTGCGGCTGCTGGTCGAGCCCTACACGATCGCCCCCGGGACGCCGCGCCAGACCACCCTGCCGCCCGGCACGGTGGTGTTCGCCAGCGTCGCCTCGGCCATGCACGACAGCGCGGTGGTTACCGATCCGGACAGCTTCAAGCCCGGCCGGCCGGCCTATCACTACCTGCACCTGGGCTTTGGCGAGCACCGGTGCCTCGGCGACCAGGTAAGCCTGATGCAGGCCCCCGAACTGGCCAAGCAGATCATCAGGGCCGGCTTCAGCAAGCGCGCGGCCGGGGCGGCCGGCCAGCTCGACTTCAAGGGCGGCCCGTTCCCGGAAAGCCTGGTCCTGACGAAGTGACGCCGAAGCGGGTCGCTTTTCCGACCTAGGAATGGCCCACTTGGGAACGTTGGGGTGGCGGCCCCGACATCACCTCGCAACCGACTGGAACAAACCCGCTTTCAGCGCCTTAGCTACCCTTTGGGCGCGCCTGCGTGGCGCGTGGCGTGTAGTAGAGTACCCATGCCTCATTTTTCCGACGATCGCGCGGTTCGCCAAGCCCTCGCCGCCTACCAGATCCCCGACGCGCGCCGCAGCGTCTGGGAGCTGTGGATCACCCTTTTGCCCTTGGCCATCCTCTGGTCCCTGGCCGCGGGCGGCGTCGCCAAAGGTCACTGGTGGATGCTGCTGCTGGCCGTGCCGGCCGGCGCCTTCCTGGTGCGGCTCTTCCTGATCCAGCATGACTGCGGCCACCGCGCCTGGTTCCAGTCCGCCGCCGCCAACGACTGGACCGGCCGCGTGCTCGGCGTGCTGACCATCACGCCGTATGACTACTGGCGCCGAACCCATGCGATCCACCACGCCACTTCGGGCAATCTAGATCGGCGGTCCCTGGGCGGCGTCGAGACCCTGACCGTCGAGGAGTATCGGGCCCTGCCGCCGCTGCGCCGGGCCGCCTACCGCTTTTATCGCAATCCGCTGGTCATCCTGGGTCTGGGGCCCCTCTACCTGTTCGCCCTGCAGCACCGTATTCCCATCGGGCTGATGAAGGATCCCGCCGCCTGGCGCAGCGTGCTTGGCAACAACATCGGCCTGGCGGTGCTGATCGGCTGTGAGATCGCCCTGACCGGATCGGCGATGGCCCTGCTGGCCCATCTGGCCATCGTCCTGGTGGCCGCCACGATCGGGGTCTGGCTGTTCTATGTGCAGCACCAGTTCGAGGAGGCGTCCTGGAGCCGGCAACCGGACTGGACGGCGCTGGACGCCGCCCTGCATGGCAGCTCTCACCTGACCCTGCCGCAGCCCCTGCGCTGGCTGACGGCCAACATCGGGGCCCACCACATCCACCACGCCGCCAGCCGCATCCCTTTCTATAGGCTGCCGGACGTACTTCGGGATTATCCGACCCTGACGGGTAGGCGGGTCAATCTGGCCGGCGCATGGCGTGCGCTATGGCTGGCCCTATGGGACGAGCGCCAGGGCCGGCTGGTGGGGTTCGCGGTCGCGAGGCGCGGCCGGACTCAGGCTTAAGAGGCCCCAGCGGCGTCTTCGTGGAATTCGTCGGCCGGGACGAAGGCGGCGCCCTCGTCGTCCAGCACCCAGGCGCCGATGAAGGCGGGATGGTCCGGGGTCAGCTCCACGTCGAGCAGGTCGCCGTCGTAGAGGCCGACATTGCTGTAGTCGAAGTCGAGGGACAGCTGGTGGGCGTAGCCGACCATCTCCTCGGCCATGCGGCGCGAGTAGCCCAGGGCCTCGCTCTGGTCGCCGAAATCATCGGTGAGGGTGCTGACCTCGGCCGCATCGCTGCCTTGGGTCGCACTGGTCGTGACGATGGTGAACGCGGGCATGGTCGTCTCTCGTGAGGCTTGGAATCCCTCACCTAACCTGTTCCCCGGGTGAAGCGGCTCACAATCTGAAAAAAGCCGACGATCAGTCGGAGTCCCGGTCGGCCTGCTTGCTGGCCCGGTAGGTCTTCTGGACGCGGCGCTCGGCGTCCTTCAGCACGCGGCCGGCCTTCTCCTCCACCGCCGCCAGTTCATGCCCAAGCTTCTGGAAGTGCGCCCAGCGGGCCGGATCGAGGGCGCCGCTCTGCAACGCGCCCCGCACCGCGCAGCCGGGCTCACCCGTATGGCCACAGTCGCTGAACCGGCAAGCCGCGATCAGCGCCTCGACGTCGTCGAACACCGTGCTCAGGCCTTCGTCGGCGTCGATCAGCCCGACCTCCCGCATGCCGGGGGTGTCGATGATCAACCCGCCGCCGGGCAGCAGGACGAGGTGGCGGTAGCTGGTGGTGTGGCGCCCCTTGTCGTCGCCCCGGCGCAGGGTGTTCGTCGCCATCCGCTCCTCGCCCAGGAAGGCGTTGACCAGCGTCGACTTGCCGGCCCCCGACGAGCCGATCAGCACGCAGGTCTCACCTGGGGCGACGTGGGCCAGCAGGGCGTCAAGGCCCTGGCCCTGCCGGGCCGAGACGAGGACCACCGGGCAGTCGGTCGCCAGGGCGGCGATGCTGGCGGCCTGGGCCTCCGGGTCAGCGCAGAGGTCCGACTTGGTCAGCACGACCACGGGCCTCGCCCCACTCTGCCAGGCGGCGGCGAGATAGCGCTCGATCCGGCGCGGATTGAGGTCGGCGTTCATCGACGCGACGACGAAGGCCACGTCGATATTGGTGGCGATGACCTGCACGGTCTGAATGCTGCCAACGGCCCGGCGCACGAAGGCGGTGTGGCGGGGCAGGATGGCGTGAATGGTGGCGGTGCGCTGGGCCAGATTCAGCGACAGCGCCACCCAGTCGCCGACGGCGGGATGGCCGGCCTCCTGGGCCTCGTGCAGCAACCGGCCGGAGGGTTTGGCGCGCACCTCACCCTCGTCGGTGGCGACCAGGTATCCGTTGCGCTGCTGGACGACGACACGGCCGGGGATGTGGCCGGCGCGCGCATGCGGCGCGAAGGCCTCCGCCAGCAGGTCGGACCATCCGTATTGCCGGATCAAGTCAGGGGCTTTCGGCTCGGCGCCTCACGCACCGGTCTCATCCACGACGATGGTCACGGTCTTGCCCCGGGACAGCGGCTGCCAGCCGGCCACGATGGCGGAGGCGATGGCGGTCGCCACCCGTTCGGGATCGATCAGCGCGGCCTTCAGCAGCGGCGCGCCGTACTTGGGCTGCTGGCCGGCGGGAAACTCGACGACGGCTTCGCGCTGCCCCTCCTTGTGGCGCAGGGCGAGCGCCATGCCACGAAACTCATTGGCGTCGCTGGACCATTGGGGCTGGCGTTGAAGCCGCCAGACATAGGGCTCCCCATCGACCTCGATCTCAAACTCGGGGATTTGCTTGCGTGCCATGGGAGGGAATTAGCCCGGCAATCGCGCCTAAGCCAGCCCGGCCCCCCTTTTCCCGCATCGCGGAAGGCAGACGGATTTCGCAGGCCGGGCGAGGTTGCTTCACCAGCCGGCGAAAACGCGTTAACCCTTGTGGATCACGCCGGCCGGGCCGGATGCGAGAAGGGGGATTTTGCCATGTTCGCCGCGTTTCCGCTGCTGGCCATACCGGTAGTCGTCTACAACCTGATCGTCCTGACCCTGCCCGGCGGCTTCGGCTCGCAGGACGCCCAGCTGCAGTTGGGCGGGCCGCTGTTCACCATCACCATGACCTCGGGGTCGCCCTGGGCGGTCAGCCTGTCGGACCTGCTCTTGGCCGGCAGCCTGGTGGTGCTGTTCATCGAGCTTCTGAAATCGACGACCAGCCGGCGCATCGCGATCATCAATCACTCGCTGTCGATGCTGCTGTTCATCATCTGCCTGGTGGAGTTCTTGCTGGCCCCGGGGTTCGCGACCTCCACCTTCTTCCTGATGACGGTGATGGTGCTGCTCGACGTGCTGGCCGGCTTCATCGTCACCATCGTCGCCGCCCGCCGCGATGTCGATTTCGGGGTCGGTAACGACGGGGTTTAGGTCAGAATCGTGAAGATGATGGCGACGACGGCGACGTCCATGGCTTTGATCAGGATGCTGGTCACTTTGGGCTCCGAAACAGGGTTTATTCCGGGTTAAGCAAGACCGGCGCCAGTTGGAGTGTTCCCGTTTGGCCCTGTTCTTCGATGTCCAGTGGTATGAGGCGCAGATGGCCGAGCGCGGGCTGTCGCGGGCCATGCTGGCGGCGGTTTCCGGCCTGAGCGAGGCGGAACTGGCGCTGGTGTTCAAGGATCAGCGGGAGCTGTCGGCGGCCGAGGTGGCGGCGTTTGCCGAGCTGCTGGGGGTGTCGGCCGTGGAGGCGGCGGTGCGGGCCGGGGTGTCGACGCCTGTGCCGGGAGCGGAACCCCTGGCAAGGATTGCCGAGCTGGAACGGCGGGTGGCGGCGCTGGAGGCGGCGTTGAAGCGCTGACTTCCGTCCCCGAATTGGGGAGGGAGGGCGCTAGATCGCCGTCTTCTTGATCAGGCCCTTGGGCGGGCGGCGGTCGGCCGGGCCGGAGTATTCGGCTTCGAGGTAGGCCGAGCGGGCGGTTTCGACCGTTCCCGGCGCCTTCAGCCCGCGCTTGGTCCCCGGCTGGCCAAGCAGTTGGGCGGCGAACGCGGCCTGGCCGTCGAGGGGTGGGGGACTGGTGTGTTCATGGGCGTGAACGCCGGAGACCGGGACAGGCAAGGTCGAGCCGGTTGCTTCAACTGCCGGGGTTTCAGGCGTGTCACGGTCCTCGCGCCGCCGCTCGAACTGGCGTCGGTCTCCGTAGGGCCTGGCAGGGTCGAGCCGCTCGGTCATGCGGCTAGCCTAGCGGCCGTCGGTTAAGACTTCGACGCCAGCTTGTCGATCTGGGCCCGCATGGCCTCGACCTGCTTTTTCAGCTCGTTCAGGCTGTCGTCGTCGCTGCCGCCTTGAGTGGAGGTCGGCTTGGCCGCCGGCGCGGCGCCGGCCGCCGGTTCCTCGCCGCGGCCGTAGGCGAAGGGCGAGAACATCTTCATGGCCCGCTCGAACAGCACCATGTTCTGGCGCACCTGGTCTTCGAAGCCGGCGATGCCGGTGGCCTGGCCTAACGGACCGCCGAACTGGGCGCGCATACGCTCCTGCTGCTGGGCGAAGGTCTGCAGGCTCATTTCCAGGTAGCTGGGAAGGAAGGCCTGCATCTGGTTTCCATAGAAGCCGATCAGCTGGCGCAGGAACTGGATGGGCAGCAGGTTCTTGCCGTCGCCGCGGTTCTCTTCGTCGAAGATGATCTGGGTCAGGACGGAGCGGGTGATGTCGTCGCCGGTCTTGGCGTCGAAGACCACGAAATCGACGCCCTCACGGGTCATCTGAGCCAGGTGTTCTAGGGTGACGTACGAGCTGGAGGCAGTGTTGTAGAGGCGCCGGTTAGCGTACTTCTTGATCACCACCTTGTCGCCGGCCTCCCTGCCGGCGTCGGACTTGTCGGACATTTCATCCCCGTTTTTGGGCAGCGATGCTGCATATCTTGCGCCGCACTATCGCGTAAGCGAAGGCATCACGCCACCCTTGCTCGCCTTTGCGAAAAAGCCAACCAAATCGCCGTGACCGGATGACTCGGCGGCAGGCTTTGGGCATGGTGCGCTCGCCTAAAAAATGCGGCGGCGCACAAAAGCGACTGCCAGAACCCAGTTTGGGTCCATCCAGGCGGCGGAACCGCAGACACTTCCGCCTGATGGGCCCATGCGCTTATCGGAGTCCGCCATGACCGACATCGTCATCGTTTCCGCCGCCCGCACGCCCGTCGGCTCGTTCAACGGGGCGCTCTCCAGCCTGCCGGCCCATGAACTGGGACGGATCGCCATTCAGGCGGCGGTGGAGCGCGCCGGCATCGCCCTCTCCGACGTCGATGAGGTGATCATGGGCCAGGTGCTGCAGGCCGGCGCGGGCCAGGGCCCGGCCCGGCAGGCGGCGGTCAACGCCGGCATCCCGGTCGAAAGCCCCGCCTGGAGCGTCAACCAGCTGTGCGGGTCTGGCCTGCGAGCCGTGGCGCTTGCCGCGCAGCAGATTTCCTCGGGCGATGCGGCCATCGTCGTCGCCGGCGGCCAGGAAAGCATGAGCCAGAGCCCGCACGCGGCGCAGCTGCGCAACGGCACGAAGATGGGCGACCTCGGCATGGTCGACACCATGGTCAAGGACGGGCTGATCGACGCCTTCCACGGCTATCACATGGGCCAGACGGCCGAGAACATCGCCGCCCGCTGGCAGATCACCCGCGCCGACCAGGACAACTTCGCGGTGACCAGCCAGAACCGCGCCGAGGCCGCTCAGAAGGCTGGCAAGTTCGACGCCGAGATCGTCCCGGTGACCATCAAGGGCCGCAAGGGCGACACCATCGTCGACAAGGACGAGTACATCCGCCACGGCGCGACGCTGGACAGCGTCGCTGGCCTGAAACCCGCCTTCAACAAGGAAGGCTCGGTCACCGCCGCCAACGCCTCCGGCCTCAATGACGGGGCCGCCGCCCTGGTGCTGATGACCGCCGATGAGGCGAAGAAGCGCGGTTTGAAGCCCCTGGCCCGCATCGCCAGCTGGGCCCATGCCGGGGTCGAGCCGGAGATCATGGGCACCGGGCCGATCCCGGCCATGCGCAAGGCGCTGGAGAAGGCCGGCTGGAAGGTCTCCGACCTCGACTTGGTCGAGAGTAATGAGGCCTTCGCGGCCCAGTCGCTGAGCGTGGTGCGCGAGCTGGGGCTCGACCCGGCCAAGACCAACGTCAACGGCGGGGCCATCGCCATCGGCCACCCGATCGGGGCCAGCGGCGCGCGCATCCTGACCACCCTGCTGCACGAGATGCAGCGGTCCGGAGCCAGGAAGGGCGCCGCGACGTTGTGCGTGGGCGGGGGTATGGGCGTGGCCATGTGCCTCGAGGCCATCTGATCCGCCAAATCTAGGCTACAGTCCAAGGCAAGCGGCCGCATGGCCGCAACCTCACTCAAGTGAGGCCACCAGGAAGCGCGAAGGAAGACACATGAGCAGGGTTGCATTCGTCACCGGCGGCACGCGCGGCATCGGCCGGGCCATCGTCGAACGTCTGGTCTCCGACGGCATGAAGGTGGCGGCCGGCTACAGCGGCAACGAGGACGCCGCCAAGGCCTGCGCCGACGAGCTGGGCGTGATGGTGGTCAAGGGCAACGTCGGCAGCTTCGACGACTGCAAGCGGGCCGCAGACGCGGTGGCCGCGCAGCTGGGTCCCATCGACGTGCTGGTCAACAACGCCGGCATCACCCGCGACGGCTTCTTCCACAAGATGACCTACGAGCAGTGGTCGGAGGTCATCCGGGTCAATATGGACTCGGCCTTCAATATGACCCGCCAGGTGATCGACGGGATGCGCAACCAGGGCTGGGGCCGGGTGGTCAACATCTCTTCGATCAACGGCCAAAAGGGCCAGGTCGGACAGACCAACTACAGCGCCGCCAAGGCCGGGCTTATCGGCTTCACCAAGGCGCTGGCCCTGGAGAATGCCAAGAAGGGCATCACCGTCAACGTCATCTGCCCGGGCTACATCGACACCGAGATGGTCTCGGCCGTGCCGCAGAACGTGCTGGACGGCATCATCGCCGGCATCCCGGTCGGGCGGCTGGGCAAGGGCGAGGAGATCGCCGACATGGTGTCGTACCTGGCCGGCGAGCGGGCCGGGTTCGTGACCGGGGCGACGTTCACGCTGAACGGCGGGCAGTACCTGGCGGCTTGAGCTTCCGCTGATCCTTCTCCCGCTTGTCGGGAGAAGGTGGCGGCCGAAGGCCGACGGATGAGGGCGGCGCCGGCCCGATCCAGTTGCGCTCGTTCTGGCGCGTTCAGCGCCGTCGCTAATCTTCTTTTGCTTGTTCTGCCCTCATCCGACCCCTTCGGGGCCACCTTCTCCCAACAAGCGGGAGAAGGACTGTGCTTCCGCCGCCACACCCAACATCGCCTTGATCCGGGCCCCTTACCAGTCCAAGATTCGCCCCAGTCGGAGTGCAGACACCGGGGCATGGCCGTTACGGGTGCGAGATATCCAGCCGCCGCATTGGCGCTGGCGGCGGTGATCGCCGGGTTGTCGGCCCCCGTGGCGAACGCGCAGCCCGAGGGCCGCTCGCCGCTCGGGTCGCTGGGCGACATGCTGTTTCCGGGCAAGCCCGACAACCGGCCGGCCCCGCCGGCCGTGGGCCGCTACGTCTCCGAGTCCGGCCAGGCCTTCACCCTCGACCGTTCGACGGCCAAGCCGATGCTGCGCTTTGAGGGCAGCAACGAGATCTGGGTGCTGCAGCCGCACACCGGGGCCCGTGGCGACACCATCTACAAGAACGACGCCGGCCGAGTCGTGCTGCGCGACACCCGTGTCGGCGGCCTGATCCTGTTCACCCCGGAGCGCCGCGAGGGGGCCGCCGCCGCGCTGTCGGGTGAGTCGAGGCCGATCCGGCTGACGCCGGTCGATCCCAAGGCCCTGATCCGCCGGCTGATCGCCGCCAGCTCGACCGTCAGCAAGGCCGCCCGTCGGCAAATACCGTTCCAGGCGGAGGCCACGCCGGCCTCCTCGGCGCTGATCGCCGACGCTGCCCTGGTGGTCACCGACGGTCTGGTCCGGATGGCCAGGACGCCGGGCGGCCAGACCCAGCTTCGTCGGGTCAACCTGGTGTTCCTCACTGAAGGACCTCGGCCCGGAGTCATCCTGCGCCAAGGGGTGTTGATCGTGGTGGTCACCCCGCGCCTGGGGGTTAGCGGCCGCCCGTCGTCGGAACGGATCACCTTGGCGGCGGCGCACTGAGCCTTTTCAGGCTCGGCGGGCAAAAAAGTGTCCCGTGGGTAACACTCCTCCGAATTGAGGGGTGCGTTTCACATTTCGGCTCATCGAACACTTGGTATGTGTCGAAAGACGAGACACCTTCTCCCGTCCTTCGGGGGGAGGGCAAGGCCCTGGTCAGGCGAATGCGGGCTCGGCAGCTCGCGCGACTGGCCAGGGCGACCCCCGCTTTTCAAGGCTCATCAGGCCGCGTCGGCCCGCGATTCCAGCACCAGTCCCGTCACCGCCACGGCCTGGATCAGCTGGCCGAGGCGCTGGACGATCACATAGGCGCCCGCCAGCAGGGCCGGGTCCTGCATCCGCTCGACGGTGCAGAGATAGCCCGAGCGGGCCTTGGTCACCCAACCCCGTTCCAGGAACTCCACCAGTCGCCGACGGACCACCTCATAGGGCAGGTTCAGGCGCTCCGCGATCTCGCGCGGCCTGGCCGGACGGCGCAGGGCGTCTGGCGGCGGGGTGTTGGCGCCGGCATAGCGGGCCGCCAGCAGGGGGTCGTAGGTGATCCGCTCGGCATTGGCCGACATGGCGGCGACAAAGATCAGGGCGTTGAACATCGTCTCATGCGGCGCGACGCCGGCCTCGAGGGTGCGCAGGAAGAAGTTATGGATCAGTCGGTGGGCGGCGGCCTGGGCTCGCGGCTGGTCGGCGGCGGGGGCGGGCAGGGGGCCGCCGTGGAGGGTGGCGGTGGTCACGCCCAACGCCGCCAGGGCGCCGAGCAGCAGGCTGTAGGCGTTGCAGACGCGCGCTGCCTCCGCCTCCGCGGCGGCCGGGGTTATCGGCGTTGCGGCTGGTCGGCCGTCGGAGCCGATCGCGCAGAGGCCAGCCAGCTCCAGGTCGCGGACCTTGCGGCGAACGGTCTCGAACGGCAGGTTCAGCGAACGGGACAGGGCCCGGACCGAAATGCCCCGTCCCGTATCGCCCGAGGCCTGCACCAGGGCCAGCCAGGTCACCGTCCGGATGAAGTCGCCCTGGTGGCGACCGGTCAGCAGGCCGATCTCGTCGAGCAGAAAGTCGGAGGCGCAGCGGAAAATCAGCCGCTGCAGGCCGCGTCGGGCCTCCGGATCTGATCCCCAGTCGGACATGGACGACAGCGCCTCGCGATTGAACCCGACCCGTTTCGAGGATTATCAGGTTGCACGCCAGCGGGCGTTCTGACGCTGCGACAAGGCGTCCCAGAGCCTTCGACGCCTCAGTTGAGGGGCCGAAGGCTTTAGATTCCTATTTGGTCGCTCTCGCTAGTCGGTCAGGTGATTCCACCTGACCGGCGAACGCTCCAGGTAGCCCTCCCTATCCTGGCGGGGGATGTGGCTCCCAGCCCGGCACGGCCATCTCGAAGCCGGTGAAGTCGAAGCCCGGCGCCACCGTGCAGCCGACCAGGCCCCAGTCGCCGGT
>JBKJSF010000101.1:0-3116 GCA_046595895.1 Caulobacter sp.
GCCACGGTGACGCTTGTTGAGCGGTACGAAGACAGCTACCGGCCCGGCCAGTTCAGCGTCAGTGACGCCTGTTACTATGACGTCTGGGTCAACGCGCCGACCCACTGGCAACCCCTCCCCCCTCCCCCTCCCAGCGTTAAGGAGGAGACGTGACAGACCTCCCCGCCCGAATGACAACTGCGGAGGTGTGCGCCCTCGGCCGCTTCAGCGCGTCGTCGCTAGGGCGGATCCGCCGGGAAGATCCCGCGTGGTTGCCGAAGTCGGCTGTCCAGCGCGGCAAGGAAACCCTCTATGACCGAGACGCAGTTCTCAAGGCCTTGAAGATGGGCCACGATGAAAGCCAGGTCACCGATGACCCAGAGATCACCGCCGATGCCCTCCGTCAACTTCGCGCTCGGAAAGTACGTCACGCTTCGCCAGCGCAAGGACGGGACCGCCCGCGTGTTCTTTCAGGTACCGGAAAGGCTCCGGCCCTCCGACTGGCCGTCTCTAATCCCCCTGCCGCTTCAGGAGCGCAAGGGCGACTTTAGCGACGCCGGGGAGGTCAACCGTATCAGGGCGGATGCAGCGGCCCTGTACGAGCGCCTACAGGCCGCGCGCATGGGCAGAGAGGTGCAGTCGTCTCGGCGAGACCTGAAAGCCCTCAACCGGCTCTGGCAGGCCTCGCAGCACTTCAAGAGCAAGCGGCCGGCGACCCAGAAGGGATACGCCTACCACGCCGGGCTGCTGCTGGACTGGTCGGAGCTGCTCAACAACCCCTTGGTCGCTTCCATCGGACACGACCGGATCGAAAAGCTGCTGGCCGCCTATGACGACCGGCAGACCACGAAGCGCCACCTGAAGATCGTTCTGAAGATGCTGCTGGACCACGCGCAAGACCTCGGCTGGATCGACGGCAACCCGGCCATGCGCTTCAAGATCAAGGCGCCCAAGTCGCGGGTGACGATCTGGGAGCAGGCCGACGTGGACTTCTACGCCGACGCCGCCGAGCGCGAGGGCCAGGTTACCCTCGCCGCCGCGATCCGCACCGAATGGGAGATCGGCCAACGCCTGACCGACCTTCGCCTCTTCATGTACGGTAAGGACTACGTTGACGGGGTGTTCCGCTTCTGGTCGTCGAAGACTGAGACGTGGGTGACGGTCCCGGTGTCCAAGGCCCTGTCCCGCCTGCTGGACGACCTGCGCGACCCCGCCAGCCCCTACCTGCTGCGGAACGTCAGGAAGGATGCTCCCTTCACCGAGAACCAGCTTTCGTGCGAGTTCCGGCGGATCAGGACCAAGAGCAAGGGCCGCCATCTGGTCCTGCGGGCTCTGCGTCACAGCTGCGTCGTCCAGCTCGCGCGACACGGCTGCACCATCCCAGAGATTGCCGCGATCACCGGCCACTCGCCGTCCAGTGTCGCGCAAATCCTCGCCGTCTATCTGCCGCGCGACAACGAGGTGGCATGGAACGCCCAGGTCAAACGCGGGCTGTTGGTGAACGCTACAGGTACGAAGGTCTAACGGGTCGGTTTAACAACAGGTCTAACGGCCCGCTTTTGTTCTAATGCCGAGACGCACCTAGCACGTTGTGTTATAAGAGGAAAGTAATGGTAGGCCGGGTGGGGGTCGAACCCACGACCATTCGATTAAAAGTCCAAGTCAGGTCATTGAGTTTATTGGAAAGCGTTGGACGTTTCCCGGTCTGTTCACGGCCCGTGGCGTCTAGGGTTTTCAGGGCAGTCTAACGGTTTGGAGGCGCTTGTGGACGACGGTGAAGGCGAAGACGAGGCGATGTTTCGGCGCCTGGAAAACTACGTCCCGCCGCACCTCCGTAACCCCGACGACGACCAAGTGATCTACATGCAGTGGAACTCAGGCTGGGGCTCGTGGGAACAGGTGATCGAAGAAGCCAAGGGCCGCGAAGGCGTTGTTGCCTGGCGCCGTGTCCCGCCCCAAAACACCTAACCCCCGTCCCTTAGGAGGAGAAGAACGATGGAAGAGCGACCCTGTCCGAAGTGCAAGCGCTTGGTGATCATTGAGAGCGGTCGCTGGATGCCTCACACAGACCCGAGGTCTTGGCCCAAGGGCATACCCTTCCGCCCGTGTCCGCAAGCCGGGAAAGTCGCGGCCCCATGACTGACACCCGCCCCTCAGGAGAGACCGCGATGAGCGACCGCAAGCGCATCGAACTGGATGACCGTGGCCAGCTTGACGACCTGACCATCGACGGCTCCCTGATCCGCATGATCCGCCTTGAGCGCATGAGCGACGACACGTTCTGGGGCGCCATCTACATGCAGGACGGCACCGGCCACACGCTCAAAATCAGCGCCGACAAGGGCAAGCTGGTGTTCGGGATTGAAGACCTGTGATGTCAGATAACCGCCCCTCAGGAGATCAGGATGGGGTTGTAAGGCTCCTGGTATCTGAGGAAGAGTTTGAGGGGTGGTTGACGCCTGCGGAGCAAATCCCGAGCAAATCATCGAAGGCCGCGAAGGCCCCGGAAACACTGGCGTCCAGCCCTTGCCGCACCGCTCTGAGGGCCGATTAGTCAAATCCCCAGCAAATGCTCTCCGGGGTTAGGCGCGTATGGCATTCGAGGGGGAGAGGCGGACGCCCAGCCGAGAAACCCCAGCCCAAAGCGCCCGCCCTTGGTAGCCGCGACGAGCCCGCATCCGTTGCCGGGAGCGAGGCCCACCGGCGAACCAGTGGATCTTCCACAAACCGCCGCAGCCCCACCTGTATAGCCGGTTTCGGGTCGGGACGGAAGCGGAAGGCGTTGAAGCGTCGGGGGTTCTGTGCGATAAAGGACGGGCTGCGGCGGCGACTAGACGGCGACTACGGCTAAGGCCGATCACCGAACCTGTCTCGCCCGTGACAAGACCGAGGCCCCGACCCCGATAGCTGCGCTTCACGGCAGGCTGTCCAGACCGATTGTCGGACGCCAGAGAGCCGCCCCGCAGCATCTCCTTCCTCGCCTAGCCCCTTCTCCCCTCCCGTTCCCCACGCCAAACGCAAATCAGGCCCGCCACCGGTAAGGGTGACGGGCCTGATCTGTATAGCGATTGGCGGTTTCCTTAACAGGTCCGCCGAACGTGTATAGCCGGGGCTATGCCGCCGGGCGCTCGTCGCCG
>JBKJSF010000128.1:0-9376 GCA_046595895.1 Caulobacter sp.
CCAGGGCCTGCGCTTCGCCATCCGCGAAGGCGGCCGCACCGTCGGCGCCGGCGTCGTGTCGAAGATCGTCGAGTAGGCCTCACGCCTCACGGCTGAGACAAAGCGAAGGGCCCGGAGCAATCCGGGCCCTTTTGCTGTGGTGGAACGGCGGGACTTCCCACTCAGAATGGGGGAGGGCATGCCGTCCCCAATTCGGGGATATAACGCTGTGTTGCGACTGTCTTCGACTTGTGCGCTCATGCGCCCTCAGCTGGAGGGACTCCCCATGATCAAGCGTCTGCTTACCACCATCGTCGCCCTGGCGGGCGTGTGTCTCATTGCGTCGCCTGCCGCCGCTCAGGCCACCCGGACCTGGGTTTCCGGAGTCGGTGATGACGCCAATCCCTGCAGCCGCACCGCGCCTTGCAAAACTTTCGCCGGGGCCATCTCCAAGACCGCCGCCAACGGCGAGATCAGCGTGCTGGATCCAGGCGGCTTCGGCGCGGTGACCATCACCAAGTCGATCAGCATCGTCGCCGAGGGCGGCGAGGGTGGCATCCTGGCCGCCGGGACCAACGGCATCACCATTAACTCGGCGACCGCCGTCGTCTACATCCGGGGCCTGATCATTGAGGGCGCGGGCACCGGCCTCAACGGGGTGAACGTCGTCGCCGCCAAGTCCGTGCTGATCGAGGACACCGTCATCCGCGGATTCCGCGCGGCGGGACCGACCAACGGCGCGGGCGTGAAGGCGGCCGGCACCGCCAAGATCACCGTGGTGGGCACGACCCTGTCCGACAACCGGGCGGCCATCAAGGCGGACGTGTTCGGAACCGAGGTGCTGATCAGCGACTCGACCATCACAGGAAACGCCGTGGTGATCGAGAGCACGGCCTTCGTGCGATCCTACGCCAACAACGTGATCAATCACAACGCCGCCGACGGGACGCTGCTGCCGAAAATTCCGCTCAAGTAGCTTTTTCGGGTCGCGCCTTAACCGGCCCTTCGTCACCCCTCCGGTACATCCCTGCTGGTACGCCTCTTGCCGGGCGCCGGTCAGAAGGACTGCGAGGGTTTCGTTTTGGGTCGGCCGTTGAGCGTTGAGATCATTGGGACGGAGGCGCTGACGCCCGCCGAGCGCGCCCTGTGGCTCGACTGGACCGCCGCCAGCCAGGCCTTTGAATCGCCGTTCTTCCATCCGGACTTCACGGCCGTGGCCGGCCGGGCGGCGCCTGAGGCGCGGCTTGCCGTATTGCATCGCGGCGGCGCGGTGGTCGGCTTCCTGCCCCACCAGCGGCGCGGCGGAACGGCCCAGCCGTTGGGCGCGCCGCTTAACGACTATCATGCGGTCATCACCGCCCCGGACTTGACCTTCTCCCTCGACGAGGCGGCCGAACTGGTTGGGGCACGGTCGTTCACCGCCACCGGCTGGACGGGACAGGCCAGCGACGGCGAGGGGCGCACCCGGTCGCGCACCCTGCTGGCCGACGTCTCCCAGGGATGGGACGCCTATTACACGGGCCGCAAAGCCAGTTTCGGGAAATTCTTCAAGGACAAGGACCGGGCTCGCCGCTCGCTCGAGCGGGACCTGGGCCCGATCCGGATCGAGACTGCGACGCGCGACGGTGGCCATTTCGACCGGCTGGTGGCGCTGAAGCAGGCCCAGTACCAGCGCACCCGCCGCCACGACATCTTCGCCTGCGGCTGGACGATCGACATGCTGCGGGACCTGCTGGCCCACGACGGCCCGAATTTTGGGGCGCGGTTGGCGGTCATGTACGCCGGCGACCGGCCAATGGCTTATGAGCTGAGGCTGCGGGGGGGTGGCCATCACCACTTCTGGCTACCGGCCTATGAGGCCGAGGCCGCGCGTTATTCGCCGGGCATGCTGCTCAGCATGGAGACCATGAAGGCGGAAGACGCGGGCCTCTACGACTTCGGGTTCGAGGGCGAGGCCTACAAGAAATACTTCTGCGACCAGAGCCGCGAAGTCTGGGAAGGCGTCGGGCAGGCCGCCGGCCCGACGGCCCTGGACGCGCTGTCCGGGCTGGCGCCCAACGGCCTGGCGCAGAGCGTGCGCCGCCGCTGGGCGATCATCGACGCCTGCGAGACCACAACCATGGGCCGGGTGCGGGCGTTGAGCGCCGCCGCCTCGGCCATGGCCGGCCGTGGCCGCGGCCAACCGGCCGCCAGCCTGCTCCTGGCCGCCTCGACCCTTTGCCTCTGACGCCCTTTACCTCTGACGGATGAAACCATGAGCTGGCTGTCGCAACCGAAGATCTACGATCACCAGGTCCACGAGACCGGCATCGTCTCCGACGAGGCGCTGGCGATGATCCTCGACCGTTATCCGGCCGATCTGCTGGACATCAACGCCTACAGCTACGACGCCGAGGGCCAGGTCAGCCTGGCGACCGGCGAGCGGGGCAGGGCGGACGGGGCGACCCTGCTGGAGGCCATCAAGGGGGGCCGGGTATGGGTCAACCTGCGCGACGCCCATGAGGCCTATCCGGAGCTGTGGGCTCACATCCAGCCCAGGTTCGAGGAGATCACCGCCCACCTGGGGGTCAAGCCGATCAGGGTCACCGGCCAGCTGATCATGTCCTCGCCGCAGACCAAAGTGCCGTATCACTTCGACGCCGCGGGCGTGGTGCTGTTCCACCTACGCGGGGTCAAGAAGTTGTGGGTCTATCCAACCGATGAGGCGCACCAGCCGCAGACCTCGGTCGAGAAGGTGATCATGCGGGTCCAGGCCGAGGAGCTCCCCTATCGGATGGCCTTCGACGAGGATGCGCAGGTCGTCGAGCTGCAGCCAGGCCAGGCGCTGACCTGGCCGCTGTATGCGCCGCACCGGGTCGAGAACCAGGGGGTGTTCAATGTTTCCCTGTCGCTGGACTTCCAGACCTGGGGCACCCGCCTGATGCGCGGCGCCCACTACGCCAACGGCGTGCTGCGGCGCTATGGTGTGAGGCCGGCGCCGATGGACAAGACCCCCGTGGCGGCCCGGGCAGCCCTGTGGGCGGCATCGCTGGCGATGAAGAAGGCGAACCCGGCTCCGAACCTGATCAAGGACTACGAGCGCAGCTTCGAACTGGCGGCGCAGGCGAAGAAGGCGGCCTGAGGTTTGTTTCAGGCCTGACATGAAACATTGGTCATGACCTCGAATTAAGCTGTCTTCCCGGACCCGTGGTCCTAGCGTCCCCTCAACATTCTGAAGGGACACAGACATGCGCCTCATCGCCATCGCCGGCCTCGCCGCCGCCGCCATCGCCGCTACAGCCGGGACCGCCGCCGCCAAAGACCGCGAACCCCGGGTCGTCATCAAGAACGCCGTCGCCCGCGTCACCGTCATCCCGCAAGACCGCGCCGACGTGCAGGTGGTCATCAAGGCCCGCGATCCGCGCCTGACCCTGACCGTCGAGAAGAAGGGCGACCGGACCATCGTCGACGGCGACCTGAAGTGGAAGCAGATCCGCAACTGCCGCGGCGGTCACGAGAACGGCTCGGCCGACGTGCGCGACATGGGCACGGTGCAGTGGAAGGACATGCCGGAGGTGATCATCTACACCCCGCGCGACGTCGAGGTCGGCTCGTCCGGGGCGGTCTGGGGCTATATGGGCCGGGCCAATTCGGTGAACTTCTCTAACGCCGGCTGCGGCGACTGGATCATCGCCAATGTCGCCGGCAAGCTGGACATCGCCCAGGCGGGCTCGGGCGATGTGTTGGCCGGCGATGCCGGCGGGCTCGACCTCAGCGTGGCCGGTTCGGGCGACACGAAGCTCAAGAACGTCACCGGCAGGGCCGATGTCTCCATCGCCGGCTCGGGCAACGTCATCATGGCCTCGCTGAACGGCGACCTGGACATCGCCATCGCCGGCTCGGGTGACATCCGCATCTTCGGCGGCCGGGCCTCGAACCTCGATGTGGCCGTGGCCGGGTCGGGCGACATCCGCTTCGCCGGCGAGGCCACCAAGGTCGATGCAAGCTTCATGGGCTCGGGCGACCTATGGGTGACCAAGGCCGGTTCGGTCGAAAAGAGCGTCATGGGTTCGGGCGCGGTGCACGTCGGGTCGTTTGACATGAAGCGCGATTAGCCACCGACTGAACGGCAGCTACGGACAGGGCCGGCTTGATCGCCGGCCCTTTTTCGTGAGCGCGCCGGCTTTCGACTGGTGTCGCCGTGGAATCTCTCTATACACCGCGCTCCGGCGCGTTCTGCCCGCCGATCCCGTTCAACGAAGAGGCCCACAAGCCTTGACGCAGACGGAATCGAGGGGTAATAGCGCGCCTCCTGTTGGACCGGCTGTGCCTTAGGGCAGACGCGGTGCGCGGAACGACCAGAAACGCATTCGGTGTTTCTGGCTTGAAAGGCTCTCGCGGGGCGACCTGTGCGGGCCTGTCGTTTTTTGCGGACTTGTGCGTATCCGAGACCCTTTCGAGGGCTTTCGGGGTTGGTCTTTGAAATGGTTCGAGATCACGCGGGCGGTCCGCCGTCTGTTGGGGAATAGAAGAGCGATATGGATCGTCAGAACATCCGCATCCGGCTCAAGGCCTTTGACCATCGCGTGTTGGACCATTCAACGCGCGAGATCGTCAACACGGCCAAGAGGACCGGCGCGACCGTCCGGGGGCCCATCCCCCTGCCGACGTTGATCGAAAAATTCACCGTCAACCGCTCGCCCCACGTCGACAAGAAGTCGCGCGAGCAGTTTGAAATCCGCACGCACAAGCGCGTGCTCGACATCGTCGACCCCACCCCGCAGACCGTGGACGCGCTCATGAAGCTCGACCTGTCCGCTGGCGTGGACGTCGAGATCAAGCTGTAGGGATCGAACCGATGCGTACCGGATTGATCGCCAAAAAAATGGGTATGACCCGCTTCTTCGACGAAGCCGGCATGCACGTTCCGGTGACCGTGCTCTCCCTTGAGGGCTGCACCGTCACCGCCCAACGCACCAAGGACCGTGACGGCTACGTCGCTCTCCAACTGGGCGCCGGGTTCAAGAAACCCAAGAACACCCCCAACGCCATGCGCGGCCACTTCGCCAAGGCTCAGGTCGAGCCCAAGCGCGTCGTCGCCGAGTTCCGCGTTGACGAGGACAGCCTGATCGACGTGGGCGCGGAATTCACCGCTGACCACTTCGTCGCCGGCCAGAAGGTCGACATCCAGGGCTATACCGTCGGCAAGGGTTTCGCCGGCGCCATGAAGCGCTGGAACTTCGGCGGCATGCGCGCCACCCACGGTGTGTCGGTGTCTCACCGGGCTCACGGTTCGACCGGTCAACGGCAGGACCCTGGCAAGACCTTCGCGGGCAAGAAGATGGCCGGCCACCTGGGTCAGGAAACCGTCACCACCCTGAACATCACCGTCTGGAAAGTGGACGCCGAGCGCGGCCTGATCCTGGTGAAGGGCGCCGTTCCCGGTTCGGAAGGCTCCTTTGTTAAAATCCGCGACGCGGTGAAGTCCGCCCGCCCTGACGAAGCTCCGGTCCCCGGCGCCTTCCGCAAGGCCGGTCAGGAAGCCGCCGCCGCTCCCGCTGAAACCCCCGCTGAAGAGGCCCAGGTCGAAGAGACCACGGTCGCTGAAGCGTCGGCCGAGGGTGCTGAATAATGAAAATCGACGTCATCAACCTGGACGGCAGCAAGGCCGGTTCCGTTGACCTCGACGACGCCATCTTCGGCATCGGCGAGATCCGCGGCGACCTCCTGCAGCGCGTCGTGACCTGGCAGCTGGCCAAGCGCCGGGCCGGGACCCACAAAATCCAGGTCCGGAACGAAGTCTCCCGGACCTCCAAGAAGATGTACAAGCAAAAGGGCACCGGCGGCGCTCGTCACGGCTCGCGCCGTGCCGCGCAGTTCGTCGGTGGCGCCAAGGCCCACGGTCCTGTCGTTCGCAGCCATGCGTTCGACATGAACAAGAAGGTCCGGGCCCTCGCTCTCCGTCACGCGCTTTCGTCGAAAGCCAAGGACGGGTCGCTGGTCATCCTCGACAACGTCACCCTGACCCAAGCCAAGACGGCCGCCCTGCGCGCCACCCTCGGCGGCCTGGGTCTGATCAACGCCCTGGTCATCGCCGGTCCGGAAGTGGACGCCAACTTCAAGCTGGCCGCCCGCAACATTCCGAACATCGACGTGCTGCCGAACGCCGGCCTGAACGTCTATGACGTCCTGCGCCGCCAGAAGCTGGTTCTGACCAAGGCGGCGATCGAGGCGATCTCGGCTCGCTTCTCCGATCAGAAGGAAGCCGCGTAATGGTCGCTACCGCTCGTCACTACGACACCATCCTGGCTCCGGTGATCACCGAGAAGGCCACGATCCTGTCGGAACAGAACAAGGTGGTCTTCCGCGTCGCCGACACCGCGACGAAGGACGAAATCGCCGCCGCCGTTGAAGCGCTGTTCAAGGTCACGGTCACCAAGGTCAACACCCTGAACGTCAAGGGCAAGACCAAGCGTTTCCGCGGTCGGATCGGCCGTCGCAACGACGTCAAAAAAGCCATCGTGACCCTGGCCGAAGGCCAGTCGATCGACATCACCACGGGGCTCTAGAGAAATGGCTCTGAAGCATTTCAAACCGACCTCGCCGTCGCGTCGCCAGCTGGTGCTGGTCGACCGCTCGGAACTCCACAAGGGTCGCCCGGAAAAGAGCCTCGTCGAGGGTCTGACCAAAAAGGGCGGTCGTGGTGGCGGTGGCCGCATCGCCGTCCGCTTCCGCGGCGGCGGCGCCAAGCGCCTCTATCGCATCGTGGACTTCAAGCGTCGCAAGTGGGACATCGCCGCGACCGTCGAGCGTATGGAATACGACCCCAACCGGTCGGCGTTCATCGCCCTGATCAAGTACGCCGACGGCGAGCTGAGCTACATCCTGGCTCCGCAGCGCCTGAAGGTCGGTGACGAGATCATCGCCTCGACCAAGGTCGACGTGAAGCCCGGCAACGCCGCTCCGCTGAGCGGTCTGCCGATCGGCACGATCATCCACAATGTCGAGCTGAAGCCTGAAAAAGGCGGTCAGGTCGCCCGGTCGGCTGGCGCCTATGCCCAGCTGGTCGGTCGTGACGCCGGCTACGCCCAGATCCGCCTGCAATCGGGCGAGCTGCGCATGGTTCAGGACAGCTGCATGGCCACGGTCGGTTCGGTGTCCAACCCGGACCACATGAACCAGAACCTCGGCAAGGCAGGTCGCGTTCGTCACATGGGCTTCCGCCCGCACGTTCGCGGCGTCGCCATGAACCCGGTCGACCACCCCCACGGCGGCGGCGAAGGCCGCACCTCCGGCGGTCGCAACCCGGTGACCCCGGCCGGTAAGCCGACCAAGGGCGCCAAGACACGCGTGAACAAGGCCACGGACAAGTACATCATCCGTAGTCGTCACAAAGCCAAGAAGGCCCGTTAGAGATGACCCGTTCCGTTTGGAAAGGTCCGTTCGTCGACGGCTACCTGCTGAAAAAGGCCGATACGGCCCAAGCCAGCGGCCGCAAGGACGTGATCAAGATCTGGTCGCGTCGCTCGACCATCATGCCGCAGTTCGTCGGTCTGACGTTCGGCGTGCACAACGGCCAGAAGCATGTGCCCGTCGTCGTGTCGGAAGACATGGTCGGCATGAAGTTCGGCGAGTTCGCGCCCACGCGCAACTTCCCGGGCCACGCGGCCGACAAGAAGGCCAAGAGGAAGTAGCGATGAGCAAGCCCAAGACTCAACGCCGCCTTCCCGGCACCGAAGCGATGGTCAAGTTGCGCACCCTGCGCACCTCGGCCCGCAAGCTGAACCTGGTCGCCCAGTCGATCCGCGGCCTCCGGGTGCAGCGGGCGCTGAACGAGCTCGAGTTCAGCCACAAGCGCATCGCCAAGGACGTCCGCAAGGCGCTGTACTCGGCCATCTCCAATGCCGAGAACAACCACAACCTCGACATCGACAGCCTGGTCGTCGCCGAAGCGTTTGTTGGCAAGAACCTGATCATGAAGCGTTTCTCGCCGCGGGCTCGCGGTCGGGCTTCGCGGATCGAGAAACCGTTTTCCGAGATCACCATCGTGGTCCGCGAGCTGGGTGAGGCCGCCTGATGGGTCAGAAAGTCAATCCAATCGGGCTTCGGCTCGGCATCAACCGCACCTGGGACAGCCGCTGGTTCGCCGACGGCCCCGAGTACGGCCGGTTGCTGCACGAAGACATCAAGGTCCGTCGTGAGCTGAAGAAGCGTCTGTACCAGGCTGGTATCTCGCGCATCATCATCGAGCGTCCGCACAAGAAGTGCCGCGTCACCATCTATGCCGCCCGCCCGGGTGTCATCATCGGCAAGAAGGGCGCCGACATCGACAAGCTCCGCAAGGATCTGTCGGCCCTGACCAACGCCGAGGTTCACCTGAACATCGTCGAGATCCGCAAGCCGGAAACCGACGCCCAGCTGGTGGCCGAGAACATCGCCCAGCAGCTAGAGCGCCGGGTCGCCTTCCGCCGCGCCATGAAGCGCACCATGCAGTCGACGATGCGTCTGGGCGCCAAGGGCGTTCGGATCAATGTGGCCGGCCGTCTCGGTGGCGCTGAAATCGCCCGGATGGAATGGTACCGTGAGGGTCGCGTTCCGCTGCACACCCTGCGTGCGGACATCGACTACGGCTTCGCTGAAGCCAAGACCACCTACGGCATCATCGGCGTGAAGACCTGGATCTTCAAAGGCGAAGTGCTGGATCACGATCCCATGGCCCTGGACAAGCGTCTGGCCTCGGAATCGGGCCCCGCCGGCGAAGGCGGCGGACGTGACCGTGACGACCGGGGCCCCCGTGGCCCGCGTCGCGACCGCGGCCGTGGAGCTGAGGCGTAAACGACATGCTGTCTCCGAAGAAAACCAAGTACCGGAAGGCCTTCAAGGGCCGTATCCACGGCACCGCGAAGGGCGGCACCCTGCTGAACTTCGGTTCGTACGGCCTCAAAGCCGTCGAACCGGAGCGCATCACGGCCCGTCAGATCGAGGCGGCCCGCCGCGCGATCACCCGCCAGATGAAGCGTCAGGGCCGTGTCTGGATCCGCGTTTTCCCGGACGTTCCCGTCTCGGGCAAGCCTGCCGAAGTCCGCATGGGCAAGGGCAAGGGCGCCGTGGATCACTGGGCGGCGCGCTGCCACCCGGGCCAGATCCTGTTCGAAATCGACGGCGTCGCCGACGACGTGGCTCGCGAAGCCCTGCGTCTGGGCGCCGCCAAGCTGCCGGTTCGCACCAAGGTGGTCACCCGCCTCGACGCCGGCGTCGCCCATGTGGAGCACGTAGGCGCATGACCAAGATCGCCGACCTCCGGGTCCAGACCCCCGATCAGCTGGGCGACCAGCTGCTGTCCCTGAAAAAGGAACAGTTCAACCTGCGCTTCCAGGCCGCCACCGGTCAGATGGAAAAGACTCACCGCGTCGGTGAA
>JBKJSF010000166.1:0-6922 GCA_046595895.1 Caulobacter sp.
CAAGCCAATCTGATCGACGGGGCGGCGGCCGAGGACCTGGAGCGTATCCGCCGGCTGTTCGAGGATCTGGAGCAGAAGGAACAGCTGATCGGCCTGCTCGACGGGGTCAAGGAGGCCGAGGGGGTGCGCATCTTCATCGGCGCCGAAACGCGGCTTTTCTCACTTTCGGGTTCCGCTGTGATCGCCGCACCCTATATGTCGGGCCGGCAGAAGGTGTTGGGCGCGATCGGCGTGATCGGGCCCACCCGGTTGAACTATGCCCGCGTGATCCCGTTGGTGGACTATACCGCCAGGGTGCTGGGCCAGATGATGGACGGATGAGACCAGGTATGACCGATGAGACGAACGCCAACGAGATCCAGGACGACGACACCATCGACTTCAGCGAGGCCGACGGCGAAATCGAGGCCATGAAGGTCGAGGTCGCGGCGCTGAAGGACCAGGCCCTGCGCTATGCGGCGGATGCGGAGAACACCAAGCGCCGCGCCGAGCGGGACGTGAACGACGCCCGCGCCTACGCTATCACCAAGTTCGCCCGCGACCTGCTGGAAGCGGCGGACAACCTCGGTCAGGCCACGGCCTTCGCGCCGAAGGACAGCGACGACCAGGTGGTGAAGAACTTCGTGGTCGGCATCGAGATGACCCAGAAGAAGCTGCTGGAAGCCTTCGAGCGCAATGGCCTGAAGCGCGTCGATCCGGCGGCCGGCGAGAAGTTCGACCCCAACCTGCACCAGGCGATGATGGAACAGGCCTCGGCCGAGGTCTCGGCCGGCGCGGTGATCAAGACCCTGCAGCCGGGCTATTCGCTGTTCGGCCGGCTGGTGCGTCCGGCCATGGTGGTGGTCGCCGCCAAGGGCTCCGGGGCCGGGGCGCCGGAGCAGACGGCGAACACGGCGGCCAACCCCTATTCCAGCACCGGCGAAGTGTCTGGCGAGGCGATCGACACCAAGGCCTGATCGCGGCCACATTCCCGAGGCTAGCATTGCGGTGTTCTCTCGAATGGAGCGCCGATGCCTCAGTTGATCGATCGTCGCGGTCTGGCGCTGGGCTTGGCCGGCGGGCTGGGCTTGGCGGCCTGCGGGGCCAAAGCGGCGGCCCGACCAGACCTCTACAACTGCGAAGGCTGCGAGGGAGTTTTCGAACATCCGCCGGGGGCGCTGCCCAGCCGTGCCCGGATCAACAGCATCGACAGGGGCGAGGCCCTGACCGTGCAGGGCCGGGTGCTGACCGCGGGCTCCGGCGCCCCGGCGGCCGGGGTGGTGCTCTATGTCTATCACACCAATGCCTCCGGCCTTTACGGCAACGGGTCCAGCCGCTCGGAGTGGAGCCGCCGTCACGGCCGCCTGCGGGGTTGGGTAAAGACCGGCGCTGACGGCCGCTACCGGTTCGACACCATCAAACCCGCGCCCTATCCCGACGCCGATCTGCCGGCGCATCTGCATTTCACGGTGCTGGAGCCCGGCCGGCGGCCCTACTACATCGACGACATCGTCTTCGACGGAGAGTTAGGGGTGACCAGCGCCTATCGGGCGCGACAGGAGCTGCGCGGTGGGTCCGGAATTGTCCGACTTGGGCGGACCGCCGGTGTCTGGACGGCGACACGCGACATAAGGCTGGAAGTTCACCCTTCCTGAGGGGTTCGCCCCTTCCCCGACGCTGCGATATCGCTAAAGTCGTCTCCCACCTTTGATGGCGGATCGGGGCTCTTTCTTCGATTCGCGGGCGATCCGGACAAGACATGAAGCTGACCATCGAACGGGCCGCGCTGCTGAAGGCCCTGGGCCACGTTCAGAGCGTTGTCGAGCGCCGCAATACCATTCCGATCCTTTCGAACGTGCTGCTGTCGGCCGACCGCGAGCAGGTCAGCTTCTCGGCCACCGACCTGGACATGGAAATCGTCGATGAGGGCGCCGCCCATGTCGATGTGCCGGGCCAGATCACGGCCCCGGCCCACACCCTGTACGAGATCGTCCGCAAGCTGCCGGAAGGGGCCGACGTGTCCCTGAGCTATTCGGGAGACGACCCCCGCCTGCTGATCAGCGCCGGGCGGTCGAAGTTCAACCTGCCGGTGCTGCCGGCCGGCGACTTCCCGGTGATGAGCGCCGATGGCCTGTCCAGCCACATCCAGATCGACGCCAATGAGCTGATCCGGCTGATCGACAAGACCCGCTTCGCCATCTCGACCGAAGAGACCCGCTATTACCTGAACGGCCTCTACGTCCACACGGTGATGGACGGCGGCGAGGCCAAACTACGGGCGGTCGCAACGGATGGGCATCGCCTTGCTCTGGCCGAGATGCCGGCCCCGGAAGGCTCGGCCGGCCAGCCGGGGGTGATCATCCCGCGCAAGACCATCAACGAAGCTCGCCGCCTGCTGGAGGACGCCGGGGAGTCGGTCGGCTTCCAGGTCAGCGCCCAGAAGGTGCGGTTCGAGTTCGCCGGGGCCTCGGCCCTGACCAGCAAGGTCATCGACGGCTCGTTCCCCGACTACATGCGGGTCATCCCGCGCGACAACCAGAAGATCATGACGGTTGACGCCCAGCTGTTCGCCAAGGCGGTGGACCGGGTGGCGACCATCTCGGCCGAGAAGAGCCGGTCGGTGAAGCTGGCCATTGAAACCGGCCGCATGACCCTGACCGTGCGCAACATGGAGGCCGGTCAGGGCGTCGAGGAGCTGGAGATCGACTACGACGGCGAGCCCTTCGAAATCGGCTTCAACGCGCGATACCTGCTGGATGTGGCCAGCCAGATCAACGGCGAGACGGCGGAGTTCCGGTTCGCCGATCCTGCGTCGCCGACCCTGGTGCTGGATCCGACGGATGCGGGCGTGAAGTACGTGCTGATGCCGTTGCGGGTGTGATGAGCCCCGTTCCTCCCCCTTTGGGGGAGGGGGACCGCGCGCAGCGTGGTGGAGGGGGGCCTCCACCGGCCTGGGCGGGTGCGAAAGCTGCCGCGACCGTTCGTTGGGGACCCCCTCAGTCATCACGAACTGCGTTCGCGCTGCCAGCTCCCCCGAAGGGGGAGCAACTGTGGTGACCACCTCCGCTCTCACATCCCTGACCCTGACGGACTTCCGGTCCTACGCGCACGGACTCCTGGAGCCGCATGGGCGTAGCGTCTGGCTGGCCGGGCCGAACGGCGCGGGAAAGACCAACCTTCTCGAAGCCATCTCGCTGCTGAGCCCCGGCAAGGGCCTGCGCGGGGCCGGGCTGGCCGAAGTCGGGCGGCGGATGCCCGGCGAGGTAACCGGACGGGCCTGGGCCGTTTCCGCAAGGATCTCCGACGGCGAGGACGAGGTGCAACTCGGCACCGGGACGGACACCGCCGGCTCCTCGCGCCGACTGACGCGGGTGGAGGGCACGACCGTGCCGCCCGGTCGGCTGACCGATCACATCCGCCCCATCTGGCTGACCCCGGCCCAGGATCGGCTGTTCCTCGAGGCGGCCGGCGACCGGCGGCGGTTCTTCGACCGCCTGGTGTTCGCCGCCGAGCCGCTGCACGCGGCCCACGCGACCGCCTACGACAAGGCGTTGAAAGAGCGGATGCGGCTTCTGACCGACGAGGCTACCGCGCCCGATCCCCTGTGGTTGACCGCCCTGGAAGCTCGCATGGCGGAGCACGGCGTCGCCTTGGCGGGCGCCCGCGCGCGGACCCTCGCCGCCTTGCAGGCGGAGATCGACTCCCGCACCGACCGGCCCTTTCCAAGAGCCAATCTGTCCCTCACCGGCGAGTGGGAAACCCTCGCAGCGCAGGGTGTCGACGAGGCGGAGATTTCCGCCCGGCTGATCCCCGCCCTGGCCGCCTCACGGCCTCGCGACGCCTCGGCCGGACGGGGGCTCACCGGCCCTCACCGGGGCGATCTCGCGGTGGTTCACGCCGAAAAGGACCGCCCCGCCGCTGAATGCTCCACCGGGGAGCAGAAAGCCTTGATTCTGAACCTGGTTTTGGCCCAGGCGGCGCGATTAACCGCTGCAATTTCCGGCCCGAATCCTGTATTGTTGCTGGACGAAGTCGCCGCCCATCTGGACCCGTTTCGACGGGCCGCCCTGGCGGACGAAATCGCGGCGCTGGGTCTGCAGGTATTTCTCACCGGCACGGACGCTTCGCTGTTCGACCCCTTCAAAGGTCGGGCCCTGGGACTCCGCGTGGAGCCGACCGGCCTGACCGTTCTGGACGACTGAATGACCGACGAAACCACTGGCGATGTCCCGGAAATCAATCCGGACAAGACCCCCCTGTCCCAACAGACCGCCGAAGAAGGCGCCGCCGCCTACGGCTCAGATTCCATCAAGGTTCTCAAGGGCCTGGACGCGGTGCGCAAACGTCCGGGCATGTACATCGGCGACACCGACGACGGCTCCGGCCTGCACCACATGGTCTATGAAGTGGTCGACAACGCCATCGACGAGGCCCTGGCCGGCTGGGCGACCAAGGTCGAGGTGATCCTCAACGCCGATGGCTCGGCCACGGTCAGCGACGACGGCCGCGGCATTCCCACCGACATCCACGAGGGCGAGGGCGTTTCGGCGGCCGAGGTCATCATGACCCAGCTGCACGCCGGCGGAAAATTCGACCAGAACAGCTACAAGGTCTCCGGCGGCCTGCACGGCGTCGGGGTCTCGGTGGTCAACGCGCTCAGCGACTATTTGCTGCTGAGCATCCACCGCAACGGCAAGCATCACGAGATGCGTTTCGAGCGTGGCGACGCGGTGACCTCGCTGAGCATCACCGGCGACAGCCCCAAGCGTGAGAACGGCGAGCCGCTGACCGGCACCATCGTCAGCTTCCTGCCGTCGCTGTCGACCTTCAGCCACATCAATTTCGACCGCAAGACGCTGGAGCACCGGCTGCGCGAGCTGGCCTTCCTCAACAGCGGCGTGACCATCTATTTCCGCGACCTGCGCGACGTCGAACCCTACGAAGAGATCATGCACTACGAGGGCGGCATCGAGGCCTTCGTGCGCCACCTCGACAAGGCCAAGACGCCACTGGTCAAGACCCCGATGATCATCCGCGGCCAGCGCGAGAAGGTCCAGGTCGATCTCGCCCTGTGGTGGAACGACAGCTACCACGAGACCATGCTGTGCTTCACCAACAACATCCCGCCCGGAAGGCGGCCCTGACACGGGTGGTCGGCAACTACATCGAGAGCTCCGGCATGGCCAAGAAGGAGAAGGTCTCGGTGACCGGCGAGGACGCCCGCGAAGGCCTGACCTGCGTGCTGTCGGTCAAGGTGCCGGACCCGAAGTTCTCCAGCCAGACCAAGGACAAGCTGGTCTCTTCCGAAGTGCGCCCGGCCGTCGAGGGCCTGGTCCAGGAGGGCCTGTCGACCTGGTTCGAGGAGCATCCGGTCGAGGCCCGCATCCTGGTCGGCAAGGTGGTCGAGGCCGCCGCCGCCCGCGAAGCCGCCCGCAAGGCCCGCGAACTGACCCGCCGCAAGAGCGCGCTCGACATCACCAACCTGCCCGGCAAGCTGGCCGACTGTCAGGAGCGTGACCCGGCCAAATCCGAGCTGTTCCTCGTCGAGGGCGACAGTGCCGGCGGCTCGGCCAAACAGGCCCGCAACCGCGAGAACCAGGCGGTGCTGCCCCTGCGCGGCAAGATCCTCAACGTCGAGCGGGCGCGGTTCGACCGCATGCTGGGGTCGGATCAGGTCGGGACGTTGATCACGGCGCTGGGGGCCGGCATCGGCCGCGACGACTTCAACATCGAAAAGATGCGCTACCACCGCATCGTCATCATGACCGACGCCGACGTAGACGGCGCCCACATCCGCACGCTGCTCTTGACCTTCTTCTACCGGCAGATGCCGCAGGTGATCGAGCGCGGCTACCTCTACATCGCCCAGCCGCCGCTCTACAAAGCCAGCAAGGGCCGCTCGTCGCGCTACCTGAAGGACGACGCGGAGATGGAAATCTTCCTGATCGACGAGGGCGTCGACGGGGCCGAGCTCGACTTGGCCAGCGGCGAACGGATGACCGGCGCCGACCTGTTGGCCCTGGTCCAGACCGCGCGCGGAGCCCGGGCCAACATCGAACGGCTGGCGGCCCGCGCGCCGTCCACCGCCATCGAACAGGCGGCCCTGGCCGGACTGTTCGGCGAGAACCCCGACGTCGCAAACGCCGCCGCCAGGCTCGATCTCTACGCCGAGGAGGGCGATGGCCCCTGGAGCGGCGAGCCGGCGGTCGGCGGCGGCTTCACCTTCAGCCGCATGAAACGCGGCGTGTCGGAAAAGGTCGTGCTCGACGACCAGACCCTGCATGCGGCCGACGCCCGCCGCCTGGCCGAACGGGCCGTGGCCCTGGCCGAGACGTTCTCCGCCCCGGCCGTCTTCCGTCGCAAGGACAAGAGCCAGACGGTGCGCGGCCCGCTCGATCTGATGAACGCGGTGATGGAGGCGGGCCGTCGCGGCCTGACCATCCAGCGGTACAAGGGTCTGGGCGAGATGAACCCCGAACAGCTGTGGGAAACCACCCTGGACTCGGAAGCCCGCACCCTGCTGCAGGTCAAGGTCAACCACGCCGACGACGCCGACGACATGTTCAGCCGGCTGATGGGGGACCTGGTGGAGCCGCGGCGGGAGTTCATCCAGGCCAATGCGCTGGACGCGGAGGTGGATACCTAATCGACCGCCGGTGCGGCAAACCTAACTCTCCCCCCGCGAAGCGGGAGGAGGACAGGTTTCGAGCCTTAGCGAGAAACCAGGAGGCGGGCCCCGCTGGCGGTAGGGGTTTGCCTGAAGCAGACTTGCCCCCCTCCTGCTTAGTCGCTCGCGCTCCAAAGCGGTCCTCCCCCCGCAAGCGGGGCTACTGGATTCACACATTGTGGTTTGAGCCAAGGATGCTGAGGGCTCGCTTGGCGGCTTGTATTTCGAGCCACCCCTCGAGCATGACGATGGGGCCTGGTTTTCCGTAGTAGCCGG
>JBKJSF010000230.1:0-28077 GCA_046595895.1 Caulobacter sp.
GGAGGAGCATACGCCTGTCGCGACGATCCGACGCAGGTCGTCGTTCACATTCCCGTGCTCAGCAGTGCGGCCGAGCCGGTGAAACTAGCGGTTAAAGGCCCGACGGAAGGTCCGGCGCAGGCGCTTGCGCATGCGGATCAGGCGGCGGTGGGTGCGTTTCAGCACCAGCTTCTCGGCCCGCAAGGCCTGCTGCCAGAACACGGGCGCGATCTCCGGATTCTTCCGCAGCAGCCGACGGAACGGATAGACGAATTTCGGCCGGGCGTACTGGGCGCGGATGAACTGTCGCTTGGCCCAGAAGGAGCTGCGCAGCACCAGGATCAGACCCAGGGCGATGACGGGGACGCCGCCGGGCCCCGGCAGCGGCGCGATCAGGATGCCGAGCGCGATGACGGCCAGACCGGCGATCAGCAGCGCGCTCCGCTTCAGCCAGCGCAGCACGCCGCCGCGCGGGCGCGGCTGGAATCCGGAGATGGCGGGAACGAAGGTCACGTGGGCTACCGAAGTGGATGTACGAGCTGTTCTGACAACGTCCCCGGACGGATCCGGGTCCACGACCGAAGCGCTTCGGCCCCGACCGTGACGACCTTGCCACAAGCTCGTTTACAACCCGTGTCGTGGCCGGTTCGTGGCCGTCAGGTGAAGCTTTCGTAAGCCCCACGCTGGTCGCAACCGACCGTGACCCGATGGTCACACCGCGGCCGGCGTCCCTCATACCGATGGAGCCGCCCTACTCCGCCGCGATGTTCGTCCCGGCCGGCGCCGTCCAGCGCAGCTTGGGCGCGCGGGCCGCCCGGGTCTCGTCCAGACGCCTGAGCGGCGCATGGAAGGGCGCGCCCTTGAAGCGGTCCACGTCGCCGCCCCCATCCTTCGTGTCCAGTGCCGCCTGGGCCAGCAGACGCATGGCGTGGATGAAGCGGTCCAGTTCCTGCTTCGACTCGGTTTCGGTCGGCTCGATCAGCATGGCGCCGTGGACGACCAGCGGGAAATACATGGTCATCGGATGGAAGCCCTCGTCGATCATCGCCTTGGCGAAGTCGAGCGTGGTGATGTCCGTGCCCTTCAGCCATTCGTCGTCGAACAGGGCCTCGTGCATGCAGGGGCCATCCGGGAAGGCGGCGCTCATCAGGTCCGACAGCCGGGCCTTGATGTAGTTGGCGTTCAGGACGGCGTCCTCAGCCACCTGGCGCAGGCCGTCCGACCCGTGGCTCATCATGTAGCTGAGGGCGCGGACGTACATGCCCATCTGGCCGTGGAAGGCGCACAGCCGGCCGAAGGCCTGGGCGGCCTCGCCCTCCTCGCGCTCGACCAGCTTGAACCCGTCACCGTCATTGACGACCCAGGGGGCCGGGGCGAAGGGCGCCAGCGCCGCCGACAGCACCACCGGACCCGCGCCCGGCCCGCCACCGCCGTGGGGCGTCGAGAAGGTCTTGTGCAGGTTGATGTGCATCGCATCGACGCCCAGGTCGCCCGGACGCACCCGGCCGACGATGGCGTTGAAATTGGCCCCGTCGCAGTAGAAATAGGCGCCCGCCTCGTGCGTCAGCCGGCTGATCTCGAGGATGTCGCGCTCGAACAGGCCGCAGGTGTTGGGGTTGGTGACCATGATGGCCGCCACGTCGGGGCCGAGCTTGGCCTCGAGGTCGGCCAGGTCCACTCGGCCATCATCGGTCTGGGCGATCTCGCGGACGCTGTAGCCGACGAAGGCGGCGGTGGCGGGGTTGGTGCCGTGGGCGCTGGTCGGGACCAGCACCACCTTGCGGGCGGTATCGCCGCGAGCCTTGTGGGCGGCCTGGATGGCGAGGATGCCGCAGAGCTCGCCGTTGGCGCCGGCCTTGGGGGTCAGGGCGACGGCGGGCATGCCGGTCAGGGTTTTCAGCCAGTGGGCCAGGCGGTCCATCAGCTCAAGGGCGCCGGGCACGGTCGATTGCGGTTGCAGCGGGTGGATGTCGGCAAAACCGGGGAGCCGAGCAAGCTTCTCGTTGAGGCGCGGGTTGTGCTTCATTGTGCAGCTGCCCAGCGGATAGAGGGCCAGGTCGATGGCGTGGTTTTTCTGGCTGAGACGCACGTAGTGGCGCATCGTCTCCGGCTCCGACAGGCCCGGCAGGCCGATCGGATTGCTGCGCACGAGGTCGCCCAGCGCGTCGGCGGAAATCGAGGCTTCCGGCAGATCGACGCCAGTTTTGGACCAGCCGTCCATCTCGAAGATCAGGGCTTCATCCTGCAACAGGCCGCGCCCGCCGGTCAGCGACGTAAAGCCACCGGCAGCCGCATCGGCCTGCGGCGTGGTCGGGCGTCCAACGCTGTTCATGCTCATGCCAGCACCTCGGCCAACTCTGTCTTGAAGGTTTCGATGTCACCGTCGGTGACGGTCTCGGTGGCGCAGACCAGCAACACGTCGTCGAGGCCCGCGTGCGGGTCCAGCCGGCTGTAGGGCACGCCGGCCAGCACGCCGCGCCTGGCCAGCGCCTCAACCACCTCGGCGGCCGGCTTGCTGAGCTTCACCGCGAACTCGTTGAAGAACCGGGGGGTCAGCACCTCCACGCCCGTCACGCCGCTCAGCGCGATCTTCGTCTTCAGCGCCTGCTGGTGATTGAGCAGCGCCAGTTTGCGCAGGCCCACCTCGCCGAGCAGCGACATATGGATGGTGAAGGCCAGGGCGCAGAGGCCGCTGTTGGTGCAGATGTTGCTGGTCGCCTTGTCACGCCGGATATGCTGCTCGCGGGTCGACAGGGTCAGCACGAAACCGCGTCGGCCGTCGGCGTCCACCGTCTCGCCGCAAAGCCGGCCCGGCGCCTGGCGGACCAGTTTTTCCTTGCAGGCGAACAGGCCGACGTAGGGGCCGCCGAAGTTCAGGGCGTTGCCGATCGACTGGCCCTCGGCGACGGCGATGTCGGCGCCCATCTCGCCGGGCGATTTCAGCAGGCCGAAGGAGATGGCCTCGGTGGTCACCACGATCATCAGCGCTCCGGCCGCCTGGGCCGCCGCCGCGATCTTCGTCACGTCCGTCGCGGTGCCGAAGACGTTGGGCGTTTGCACGACCACGCAGGCAGTGTCGCCGTCGATGGCGGCGATCACCGCGTCCTCGGCGTCGACGGCCGCCTTGAGCCGCTCGGTGGCGACGCCGGCCGCATGGGCCAGGGTCTCGACCGTCTGGACGTAGTGGGGGTGCAGGCCGCCCGACAGGATGGCCTTGCTGCGCCGGGTCACCCGGGAAGCCATCATCACCGCCTCGCCGGCCGCCGTGGAGCCGTCGTAGAGGGAAGCGTTGGCGACATCCATGCCGGTCAGGGCCGCCACCTGGGTCTGGAACTCGAACAGCACCTGCAGAGTGCCTTGCGCGATTTCCGGCTGGTAGGGCGTGTAGCTGGTCAGGAACTCCGACCGCTGGATGATGTGGTCCACGCTCGCCGGCACATGGTGGCGATAGGCCCCGGCCCCACAGAAGAACGGCACGGACCCCGCCGCCATATTCTTCGCCGCCAGGGCGCCAAGCTCGCGCTCGACCTCCAACTCGCCGGCGAACCCGGGCAGGTCCACGGGGCCGTCCAGCACGGCGGCTTTCGGCACATCGACGAACAGCGCGTCGATGCCGCTGACGCCGATGGCCGACAGCATGGTTTTCCGGTCGTCCGGAGTGAGGGGCAGGTAGCGCATCGGGGCAGGGGTCCTAGAGGTTGCCGAGGTAGTCTTCGTAGGCGCCGCGATCCATCAGGGCGTCGACTTCGGCGGGATTGCTCAGCTTGACCTTGGCGAACCAGCCGCCGTGCTCCGGCGCGGCGTTGACCGTTTCCGGCGCGTCGCCCAGCTGGGTGTTGGCCTCGATCACTTCGCCCGACACCGGGGCGTAGACATCGGACGCCGCCTTGACGCTCTCGACGACGGCGAAGCTGTCGCCCTGGCTGACGGTCTTGCCGACCTCCGGGGTCTCGACGAACACCACATCGCCCAGCTGCTCGGCGGCATAGGCGGTGATGCCGACGGTGGCGACGCCGTCCTCGACGACGACCCACTCATGGTCCTTGGTGAAGCGCATCGGTCTCTCCTAGAGCTTGCGAACGTAGCGTTTGGGAACGAACGGCATGACGACGACCTCGGCCGCGCCGGCCCGCCCCCGGACGATGACATTGAGCCGGGTCCCGACCGCCGCCTGGGCCGGCGGCACGAAGCCCATGGCGATGGGGTGGCCGAGGCTGGGGGCGAAGCCGCCGCTGGTCACCTTGCCGATGACCGCCCCGGTCCCGTCGGCGATCTCGGCCCCCTCGCGGGCCGGCGGCCCTTCGAGAATTTTCAGGCCGACACGAATCCGCGGCGGCCCCTCGGCCAGCTCCTTGGCGATCCGCGCCGCGCCGGGGAAATCCTGGGCGTCACGGCGCTTCTTGCTGACCGCAAAGGCCAGGTCTGCCTCGATGGGGCTGGTGGTCTCGTCGATGTCGTGGCCGTAGAGCGGCAGGCCAGCCTCCAGCCGCAGACTGTCGCGGGCCCCCAGGCCGATCGGCTTGACACGCGGGTCGGCCAAGAGGGTCTCCCAGACCGCCGCGGCGCTCTCCCCGGGGATCGAAATCTCGTAGCCGTCTTCGCCGGTGTAGCCCGACCGCGACACGAAGGCCGGCAGGCCAAAGGCGGTCAGCGCCCGCGACTCCGAGAACACCAGGGTCAGGGCGTCCGGCGCATGTTGCGCCATGACGGCGGCGGCTTCCGGCCCCTGCAGGGCCAGCAGCGCCCGATCCTCCAGCCGCTCGATCTTCACCTGGCCGGCCAGCTCGTTGTCGATGAACTTGAAGTCGCCGTCCTTGCAGGCCCCGTTGACGATGACGAACAGCCCGTCGTCGTCCGGCCGAGAGGCCATCAGGTCGTCGACGATGCCGCCTTGTCTGTTGAGCAGCAGGGAATAGCGCTGCTTGCCCGGCTTGAGGCCAATGAAGTCGCCCGGCGTCACCTCCTCGAAGGCCGACAGCGGCGAGACGCCGCGCAGCCGCGCCTGGCCCATGTGACTGACGTCGAACAGTCCGGCATGCTCGCGGGTCCACAGATGCTCTTTCAGCACCCCTTCGGCATACTGCACCGGCATCAGGTAGCCGGCGAACGGAACCATCCGCGCGCCGGCGGCGACGTGGGCGTCGTACAGCGGGGTTTTCTTGAGGTCGGCATTCTGAGTCAGGGCGGGGTCGGTCATGGTCGGGTTCTCGGGGTCGATGCGTCCACGCCCGGTTCACACCGGTCGGATGGTCGCCCCCGCTGTCCCTTGCGCCTGAGAGATTTCAGCTGGTCACCAAAAACCTTGGGCGACCCGCCTTGCTCCTTCGGCGAACCGCTTGCGGCGGTTCTTTCCAGCGTTCCTTGTGTATCGCGGTCCGTTTGCCTGAGCGTTTCCGGGGCGGTTGCGCCTTCGGCCTCGGGGTGAAGAATCCCGATGTCTCCCGCGAGACAGGATGTTCCTGAGGGAGGGGAGGGGGCGAGTCAAGCAGACGATGCCGCCTCTCGCGAACTCGTCAGAAGGCCTTCGGCAAACCAGCCTGTTTGAGCACTTCGTTGGCGGTGTGCCGACTTTTCGACCGAGGCACGATGATCGTTCGTCCGCTGTCGGCGTGACGCCATTTCTCATGACTTCCCTTGCCGCCGGGAGCCTTGGCCCAGCCGGCGGCGGCGAGAAGCATCGTCAGATCCTTATAGAAGTCCTTCGGCATTCGCCGTCAGCCGTCGAGAGTCGTCATCCGCAGACTCTGAATGACGTCAACGAATAAGCCAAGAACAACGTTCTCATTACGTTCTGTTTTGGCGGGAGTTGCCCACAACTAACTGGCCGCGGCGAGCTCCAGAGTGCCGTTTGCCCTCAGTTCCACCGGCACGGGGCCGGAAACTCCGGCGTTTTCATGCAGCAGATCCGGAGCGAGCTCGTTGACGAGCGCAATGAACTCGGGAAGCGTCTCCGCTTCGACGACCAAGCCAGGAATGTTGGTGGTCGAGATCCAGACGCGGGCCTCAGCGTCCCAGTCCGCCTGCACGTGGTACTTTTCAGCCATGGTTCGATTGTGCCCCCAAGCCGCGCCGATGCCAATGTCCTTTGCGTGACCGGTCAGTCCCTGACCGCTTCGCAGGCGGTCCTGTAGGCTGGCAGCTTCACCAACGCCGCCGCGTGGGCCTGGTCGGCCATCGGCTGCAGGACCTCACGCCGGGCCAGGGCGTGCTGGCGCCGGCCGAAGTTCTCCCTGGCCTCGACGCCCCTCACCGCGATGCCCAGGAACTGTGCCGTTTCCAGCGCCTTGCCGATGCCGCTCTGGCGGGCTTCAAAGGGCAGGATGCCGAAAAAGCCGACCGGCTCGTCGCCACCCTTGTCCGGTCCCTCCCATCCCCGCTCGGCGTACAGGCCCCAGGGCTGGCCCCAGGTGGCCTTGTCGTCGATGCTGAGGACGATCTCGGCGGTCTTCGATGTCGGCGCTTGGTCCTTGCTGACCATGGCCACGACGCTCAGGTAGGGGATCTCGCCCAGCCGGGCTTCGCGGGGATTGGGCAGTTCGTATTCAACGGTGGCGAAGGGGAACTGCATCTCCTTGCCGCCCAGGCGCAACCTGGCGAAGGCGCTTTTCAGCCTGCCGGCCTCGTCGACTGTCAGGCTGACGCTCATCTCGCCCGGCCAGTCGCTGACGCTGCCCTTGCAGACGCGGTCGGCCGCCGCCGCCTGGCCGGCGAGCAGGGCGGCGCACAGGCCGCCAATCCATATCACCGTCTTCATCCGCCTTATCCCCCCGATGACTCTTTCTCGCTCGCCCCCTACTGTAGCCAAAAGCGTCGGGGAGGCGTCATGAAGCTGTTGGGAAAGATCGTCCTTGGGGCGGTCGCCATACTGGTTGTGCTGGTTGGCGTCATCGTCGTGCGCACCCTGACCTTCAAGCCGCCGGCCTCGGTCGACATCACCAGCGTCAAGCTGGCGCCCGCCCCGGCCATCGACCAGGCCCTGGCCGCCGAGCACCTGTCGCAGGCGGTGCAGATCCGCACCGTCTCCAACCAGGACAAGGCCGACAACCAGTGGGCCGAGTGGGACCGTCTCCACGTCTGGTTGGCCACCACCTACCCGGCCGCCCACGTCGCCATGACCCGCGAGATCCTGCCCAACAAGGCGCTGGTCTATACCTGGACCGGCAGCGATCCGGCCCTCAAGCCCATCGTCCTGATGGCCCACCAGGATGTCGTGCCGATCACCCCGGGCACGGAGAAAGACTGGAAGCACCCCCCGTTCGGCGGCGAGATCGCCGAGGGCGCCGTCTGGGGCCGCGGCGCGGTCGACGACAAGGGCAGCCTGGTCGCCCTGTTCGAGGGCCTCGAGGCCCTCGCCAACTCCGGCTTCAAACCCAAACGCACCGTCATCGTCGTCAGCGGCCAGGACGAGGAGGCCGGCGGCACGGGCGCCCAGGCCGCCGCCGCCTTACTCAAAAGCCGCGGCGTGCAGGCAGAGTGGGTACTCGACGAGGGCTCGGCCGCCATCAACGATCATCCGATCACCGGCAAACCGGCCGCCGTCATCGGCATTGCCGAGAAGGGCTACGCCGCCCTCATCGTCACCGCCCCGGCCAAGGGCGGCCACAGCTCCGCGCCGCCAAAGGAGACCGGCGTCGGCACGCTGGCCAAGGCCATCACCGCCATAACCGACAACGATTTTCCCCTGCGCCTCGATGGCCCCGGGGCCCAGATGATCTCGACCCTGTCGGCGGAAGGCAGTTTCGTCACCCGCATGGCCATCGCCAACCAATGGCTGTTCGGGCCGATGCTGAAGGACAAGGTCGCCGCCACCCCAGCCGGCGAGGCGCTGCTGCACACCACCATCGCCCCGACCATGCTCAAGGGCAGCCCCAAGGAGAACGTCCTGCCGCAGGACGCCGCCGCCTGGATCAACTACCGCATCGCCCCCGGCCAGACGACCGACGACGTCATGAACGCCGCCAGGGCCGCCACCAAGGGGTTGGACGTGCAGCTGAAATGGGCCGGGGCGGTGATCAACCCCTCGCCGGTCAGCTCGACCTCTTCGGAGGGCTGGAAGCTCATCGCCGCCCTGGCCTCGGACGGCGGCAAGCTGCCCGTCGCCCCCGGGCTGGTCGGAGCCGGCACCGACAGCCGCTACATGACCCCCATCGCCAGCGACATCTACCGCTACCAGCCGCTGCTGGCGAACCTGGACACGTTCGGCATGATCCACGGCACCAACGAGCATATGACGCTGGAGAACCTGGCCCGCATGACCACCTTCTACGCCCGCCTGGTGGCCTCGGCGGCGGGCTAAAAAATCTCGGCGCTGCTGTCGGTACTCGCCCACGATGCCCGTCCTAGGGTCACATCAAGAGAGGAGCCGACCCCATGCGTATGATCTTCGTGAACCTGCCGGTGAAGAACGTGAAGGCCTCCAGGGCCTTCTTCAAAGCGCTCGGCTTTGCCATCAACGAGCAGTTCTGCAGCGAGGACACCGCCTGCGTCGTCTTCGCCGACAACATCTTCGCCATGCTGCTGGAGCACAAACGCTTCAAGGACTTCATCAGGGGCGACATCGCCGACAACGCGAAGAACAAGGAAGTCCTCACCTGCCTGTCCTGCGAAAGCCGGGCCGAGGTCGAGAGTCTGAAGGCCAGAGCCCTGGCCGCCGGCGGAAGCCAATGGATGCCGCCTCAGGACTATGGTTTCATGTACGGCGACAGCTTCTGCGACCCCGACGGCCACGTCTGGGAAATGATGTGGATGGACCCCGCCGCCGCGGCGGCCGGCGCCCACCACGAGATCGAGATCGCCCCGGCGGGCTGAAAAGGAGCGCGGCATGGCTGAGAAGATCGAGGTTGAGAACGTCAATCATCCCGGCAAGACCGAGCGGGTCGACCGGGCCAAATACGAGGCCATGCGGGTGGCCATGTGGGCCGCCCTGCCCGCCGAGGGCCCGGGTCTAAACGCCGTCGCCCTGAAGACCGCCCTCCTGCCGGCCCTGCCCGAGGCGCTGTTCCCGGGCGGAGCCACGGCCGGCTGGTGGCTCAAATGCGTGCAGCTCGACCTTGAGGCCAAGGGCCTGGTGGTCCGCGAGGGCAAGCCGCTTCGGTTCCGGCGGGCCGGCTAACCCGTCAGCGCCCGCGACATCCAGCCGATGGGGCCGAGGCTCATCAGCGCGAACGCCGCCAGGTGCCACCAGCGGTTCCGGATGAAGATCAGCGAGATGAAGACCGCCAGGATGATGAGGTCGGTCAGCCGGCCATTCAGCACGTTCAGACCCTCGCCCCGGATCAGTCCGCTGGTCATGTCAAACAGCGTCGGCCAGGCCAGGGCGCCGGCGTAGAAGCCCCAAAATAGGGGCCGTTGCGGTCGTAATAGGCCCTCAGGTCGAGGCCGCCGCCCGGCACGTCGTCGGGCAGGGCGCAGGCGGCCAGCAAATAGAGGATCACCAGCTCGACCAGCTGCGGCAGGAACCCGCCAATGGTCAAAAGCTGCTCGTTGGGCTGGAACAGGCTCCACCAGATCTGGATGCTGGTCAGGACCGCGAACAGCGTGGCGACGAGCACCGCCCAATCCCAGCGCACCAGCCGGTGGTTGCGAAATAGTCGGTGCAGGCTCTGCAGGACGTCGGTCAGCCCTAGGCCGATGACGATCGACGACAGCACCGAGACCTATTCAAAGGCGCCCATGGCCCGCGCTAAACCCGCGACAGCTTCCCCAGATCGCGGATGATCCACTTTCCCATGTGCTTGTCGAGGATGCCGGCGGTTTTGAGGGCGGTGATTTCCCGCTGAACGCTCTGGCGGGTGACGTCGAAGTGGTCGCCGATGTCGCTCTGGGTGATCGGCACGGCGATGGTGCAGCTCTGGCCCACCCGCTCCTCGCCGCAGCGCATCGCCAGGCTTTCGAACAGCAGGGCGATGCGCTTGCCCAGCCGATGGTTGGCCCGCATGTCGCGGCTGGCCATCTGGCGCGAGATCGAGCCGGCGAACTTGCGGCACAGGGTCTCGGGGATTTCGGGGTGGGTCCGGTAGAGGTCCCAGAAGTCCTCGGCCCCCAGCACCCGGACGCGGCAGTCGGTCAGGGCCAGGGTGGTGTGGTGATAGGGCCGTTTGGCGATCACCGCCGTCTCGGAAAAGCAGTTGCCGGGCGCGTAGATGGTGATGATCTGCTGGCGTCCGTCCTCCAGGTGACCGATCAGCTTCACATAGCCGCTCTGCAGCTGGTGCATGCGGCTGGGCGCCTCGCCGGCCTGTTTGATCGGCTCGCCGGCGGCATAGGCCTGGGTTGTCATCCGGGCATGAATCGCCGTCGCCACGGCGGGTGGCAGTTCGGCGATCCAGTTTTCCTTGCTGGTGATTCCGTGCATGCCGGCGTCCAGGCGCAGTTCCTCAGGATAGGGTTTGAGCATACCGCGGACCGGTCGGGGCGAAAATTTCGCCGAATGTAAAAAAGGTGTCACCGATTCCGTCCGGGCCCGTCCCAAACCTCCGCCCAACGAGACCAGACGGCGACCAGCGCCGCGGCATCGGGAGGAGGATAGACATGAACCATCACAAGACCCTGCGCGCCCTGCTGTGCGCCGCCACCGCCCTGACCGGCGTGGCGCTGGCCGCCCCGGCCTTCGCCCAGACGGCCGAGGACAGCGCCGTCGAGGAGGTGATCATCACCGCCCGCAAGAAGGCCGAGTCGCTGCAAGACACCCCGGTCACGGTCACCGCCTTTTCGGGCGAGAAGCTGCAGGAAGCCGGCATCACCGACTTCCAGAAGCTGGCCGACGCCACCCCCGGTGTGACCATCGACGCCTTCCCGCGCGCCGCCCCGCGTCCCTTCTTCCGCGGCATCGGCAGCTCCAACCAGAGCGCCGGCGGCGATCCCAGCTCGGTCGCCTTCCTCGATGGCGTCTATCTCGGGCGCGGCGCCATGCTGGCCGTCGACACCTTCGACCTCGAGCGTGTCGAGGTCCTGAAAGGCCCGCAAGGCACCCTGTGGGGCAAGAACGTGGTCGGCGGGGCCGTCAACTTCGTCACCGCCCGGCCCAAACACGAGTTCTTCAGCCGGGGCGCCGTCACCGTCGCCGAGTTCCAGCAGTTCAACGCCAACCTGATGCTCAACGTGCCGCTCGGCGACAGCGTCGCCTTCCGGGGCTCGATCGGGCGGCAGTACAACGAGGGCTTCCGCACCAACAGCAATACCGGGGAGGGCCTGGACGACGACAACCGCTGGAGCGGCCGCGCCCACCTGCTGGTCGAGCTTGGCGAAGGCTCCAGCCTGCTGTTCACCGCCGACGCGGTCACCGACGACCTGGCCGGCGGCTCGCGCTACAACCTGCGCCCGTTCGGCGACCGCGACATCGACAAGCCGCGCAACGCCAACCCTGATCGTCCGGGCTTCATCCTGCGCGATACCGGCGGCCTGAAGGTCGAGTACGCCACCGATGCGCTGGGCTGGGCCAGCCTGACCGGCATCGCCTCCTGGCGGACGCTGGACTACGACAGCTCTGAAGACCTCGACGGCACGAACCCGGCCGGCAACGCCGCCGCCGGCATCCCGGTCACCGGCCTGCAGGTGCTCGCGAAAGAACAGGCCGACAGCTACTCGACCGAATGGCGCCTGGCCTCGAAGGGCGACGGCCCGATCAGCTGGACGGCCGGCCTCTTCTACCTGAAGGACGAGGTTCGCCGCGAACGCGAGACCGAGACCGCCGCCGTCGATCTCACCGAAAACCGCTTCATCGGCGAGAACGTCACCAGGAGCTTCGCCGCCTTCGGCGAGGCCGAATACGGTTTCGACTTCGGCCTCAACCTGTTCGCCGGCCTGCGCTACACCGACGAGGAGAAGGAATATCAGATCACCCGCCTGACCGGCCCGCAGGCCGCCCCGGTGGTCAACTTCACCACCAAGGGCAATCCGGGGATTAGCAGCGAACAGATCGTCACCTGGCGGGTGGGCGGCGACTGGCGGTTCAACGACAACGTCTTCGCCTTCGCCTCCGTCGCCACCGGCTTCAAGTCCGGCGCCTTCCAGGAACAGCCGAACGTCGCCACCGCCCGCATCCCGACCGAGCCGGAAGAGGTGATCAACTACGAGGCCGGCCTGAAGACCGACTGGTGGAACCGCCGCATCCGCGCGAACGCCTCGGTCTTCCATGCGAAATACACCAACCTGCAGACGATCCAGTCGGTGCCCGACGCCAGCGCCGGCCCCGGCGGCGCGTCCATCGTGGTCGATACCGGCGACGCCACCATCTCCGGCCTGGAAGCGGAGTTCCGGCTGGTTCCCGACGATCATTGGGAAGCGGGCCTCAGCTACACCTGGCTCGACGCCACCTTCGACCGGCTGACCCAGACTTCGGCCATCCTGGCCGACGGCACGGCGGTGCGGAACGACCTGTCGGGCAACCGCCTCAGCCGTACGCCCGAGCATGCGGTCAGTCTGGATGTCTCCTACACCACCAGCCAGTTCGCCTGGGGCTGGGTGAAGCTCGGGGCCTCGGCCAACTACGAGAGCGAGGTCTTCGACGACAACGCCAACGACTTTGTCGAGTACCGCAAGGCCCGCACCCTGTGGGACGCCAGCGCCACCTGGCATTTCAACGACAGCTACAGCCTGCGGCTCTGGGGCCGAAACCTCGGCGACGTCGAGTACCGCACCCACCAGGTCGAAACCGGCGGCGGCTTCTTCGTCCAGTACGGCCCGCCCAGGCAGGTCGGGGTGACATTGACCGCGGAGTTCTAGGGGGCGGCGGATTCCGTCCCTCGCCGAATTGGGGAGGGCAGGCGAGGCGTAGCCTCGCCCGGTGGGGAAGCGCCAACCACGGTTGCTCTAAGTGCAGCCCACTTCCCCACCCGGCGCTTCGCGCCACCCTCCCCAAGTCGGGGAGGGATGTTCAATCTGGAGTCACCCCGATGCCCACCCCCGTCAAAGTCCTCGTCCCCACCGGCGCCCTTGGCGCCGGCTGCCCCGACGACGCATTCCAGCGCGGCGTGTCTCTGTCCCCCGACGCCCTGGCCGTCGACGCCGGCTCCACCGACTCCGGTCCCTACTACCTCGGCGCCGCCGTCTCCAAGATGACCGACGCCGCCACCAGGAATGACCTGCGCCAGCTGATGCTCGCCCGCGACAAACTGAACGTCCCCCTCATCGTCGGCTCCTGCGGCACCAGCGGAACGAACGCCGGCGTCGACTGGATGGCCCGCCTCTGCGAGGAGATCGCCGTCGAGGAGGGCCTGACCGCCAAGGTCGCCCTGATCTATTCCGAACAGACCGCCGCTGGCCTCGCCCCCTACCTGAGCAAGGGCGCCATCACCCCGATGCCGCCGATGGACGACCTGACCCAGAACCGCCTCGACGAATGTGACCACATCGTCGGCCTGCTCGGCTACGAGCCGCTGGCCGCCGCCATCGAGGCCGGCGCCGACATCGTCCTGGCCGGCCGCACCACCGACACCGCCGTCATCGCCGCCGTGCCCCTGATGCGCGGCCTGCCCGCCGGGGCCAGCTGGCATGCCGCCAAGACCGCCGAGTGTGGCGGCCTGTGCACGGTCCAGACCCGCCGCGGCGGGGTCATGCTAACGATCCATGAGGACGGCTTCGACGTCGAACCCCTGGCGGCCGATAACCGCTGCACGCCGTTCACGATCAGCAGCCACCTGCTCTACGAGAACGCCGACCCCTATCGCCTGACCGAGCCCGGCGTGGTGCTCGACGCCAAAGGCGCGACCTACACCGCCCTCGACGACCGCAGCGTCCGGGTCACCGGCTCGAAGGCCGAGAGCAAGCCCTACACCATGAAGCTCGAGGGCAGCGGCGCGGCCGGCTTCCGCACCATGATCTTCACCGCCGTCTCGGACCCCAAGATCTTGGACCGTATCGGTGACTGGCTGTCGCGCCTAGAGGCCTTCCTGCGCGAGGGCATCACCCGCGTCCTGCGCATCGACCCCGTCGACTACCAACTCGACCTTCGCCCCTACGGCTGGAACGCGCTGGATCCGCGCCACGCCCCTACCGAGCGGCCACCGCTCGAGGTCGGGCTGATGGTCCTGGTCACCGCCGCGACCCAGGCCCGCGCCACCGAGATCGCCAAATACTGCAACCCCTACCTGCTGCACTTCCCGCTGAACTCGGACGATCCGCTGCCCAGCTTCGCCTTCCCCTTCTCGCCGGCCGAGGTGGCGTTGGGCGCGCAGTACGAGTTCAAGCTCAACCACGTCGTCCATCTGGACGACCCCTGCGAGCTGGCGACCACCCGCACCTTCATCGCCGGCCGGGGAGAGTTTCATGCGGCAGCTTAGGGACGTCGCCCGCTACGTCCGCTCCAAGAACGCCGGCCCCTTCTGGGTTACGGTCGATGTCTTCTGCGATGACCAAGGGTCCTACGAGACGCTCTGCGCCGCCCCGGCCCTCGGCCCGGTGGCCATCGCCGCGCTCTACAAGGTCGGCTCCAACCACGTCCGGATTTTCCACGACGACAATCTGAAGGTCATCAAGATCTCCTTCCCCCGTCCGATTCCCCAGGGCTCGACCCGGGATGTTGATTCCCACGCGGGCCAGCAGTTCGTGCCGTTGCTCTCGGTTCCGGTCTAGGCTGCCCGCCGTGACCCTCGCCCTGCTCGGTTTCGCGATGATCGCGGTGTTCATGACCTTGGTCATGACCCGTCGGATGAGCGCCGTCGTCGCCCTGATCATCGTCCCGGTCGTCTTCGCCCTGTTCGCCGGGGCGGGGCCTGGTGTCGGAACCATGATGCTCAAGGGCATCAGCCAGACCGCCCCGACCGCGATCATGCTGATGTTCGCCATCCTCTACTTCGGGGTGATGATCGACGCCGGCCTGTTCCAGCCGCTGGTGCGCTGGATCGTCGACTGGGCCGGCGAGAACCCGGTCAAGCTGATGCTCGGCCACGTCGCCCTGGTGGCCATCGTCGGACTCGACGGTGATGGCACCACGACCATCCTGGTCGCCGTCTCGGCCCTGCTGCCGGTCTACCGAAAACTGGGCATCAACATCCTGAAGTTCGCCGTGCTCGGCTCGATGACCTTCATCCTGATGAACATGAGCCCCTGGGGCGGACCCTCGGCGCGCGCCGCCGCGGCGCTGAAGATCGACCCGTCCGAACTCTTCCTGCCCATGCTGCCGGTCGTGGGGGCGGGCCTGTTGTCGGTCTTCGCCCTGGCCTGGTGGTTTGGCCGTCAGGAGCGCTTCCGCCTGGCGGCCCAGCCGGTTGCCGCGCCGGACGAGGCGGACACCACGCCCGAGGTCTCCGACGCCGCCCTCGCCGGCGCCTTCCAGTCCGACCCGGCCGCCCTGCGTCCCCGCCTGATCTGGCTGAACCTGGCGCTCACCGTAGTCCTGATGGTCGCCGTCGTCCTGCGCCTCGCGCCGCTGCCGGCCCTGTTCATGGGCGGCACGGCCCTGGCCCTGGCCATCAACTACCCGCGCCTCGCCGAACAGCGGGACCGCTTCATGTCCCACGCCGGCAATGTGCTGAGCGTCGGCATCCTGGTGCTGGCCGCCGGGGCCTTTACCGGCGTCATGACCGAGACCGGCATGATCAAGGCCATGGCCGAATCGATCCTCACCGTCCTGCCGCCGCAGGTCGGCCCCTGGCTCGCCCCCATCACCGCCTTGATCAGCATCCCGGCCAACTTCCTGCTGTCGGCCGACGCCTGGTACTTCGGCATCCTGCCGGTCATCGCCGAGACCGCCGCCCCCTACGGCGTCACCCCCGAACAGATCGGCCGCGCCTCGCTGATGGGCGGGCCGGTGCATTCGCTGAGCCCGCTGGTCGCCGCCGTCTACCTCAAATGCGCCCTGCTCAATATCGAACTGGCCGACCTGCAGCGCTATGCCTGGAAGTATGCGCTCGGCCTCTGTTTCGTGCTGATCGCCGCCGGCCTGCTGTTTGGCGTCATTCCGCTGGTGGCGGGCTAGCCGACCGGCCCGGGCTCCGCCCCGACCGTGTCGTTCGGCGCCTGCGCGTCGTCGATCAGGCCGGCGGCCAGCACGCAGGTGACGCCCTCCAGTCCAAAGGCCAGCTCCGCCCGGCCGCCCGGCTGGTTGGCGAAGGCGCCCCGCAGCATGCGTGAGCCGAAGCCCACCCGCGTCGGCTCGGCGACCGGTGGCCCGCCGCTCTCCTTCCACATCAGCACCAGGTGACGCGCCCCGTTGCCGTCGTGGGCCAAGTTCCAGCCGATGCTGACCCGGCCCTCGGGCACGCTGAGCGCGCCATACTTCACGGCGTTGGTGGCCAGTTCATGCAGCGACATCGACAGCGTCACCGCCTGCGACGGATGCAGCCGCACCGGCGGCCCGTCGAGGGTGAAGGGCGAGGGGCTGCGCTCGTGCGGCGCCAGCACCTCGTTGATCAGCACGTCGAGATCAGCGCCCGCCCAGCTTTCGGTGACCAGCACATTGTGTGCCCGCGCCAGGGCGATCAGCCGTTCGGTCAGGTCGTCGCGCAAATGGGGATCGACGCCGGCGCTGCGCAGGGTCTGCTCGACGATCGACTGCACGGTCGCCAGGGTATTCTTCACCCGGTGGTTCAGCTCGTTGAGCAGCAGGATGCGCTGGTCCTCGGCCCGCTTGGCCGGGGTCTCATCGCGGAAAATCTTTACCAGCTGCCGATGGCCATTGATCATCGGGATGGTCAGCCCGTTGGCCCAGAACTTCCCGCCGTCCTTGCGCCGGTGCCAGCGGCTGTCCTCGGCCCGGCCCATTCTCAAGGCGACCTCAATCTCGATGTCCGCCGTACCCGCCGCCTGGTCGGGCTCGGTGAACATGACGCTGAAATGCCTGCCGACGACATCCCTTGGCGCGTAGCCGGTCAGGGCTTCAGCGTCGCCCAGCCAGTTGGTGATGGTCCCGTCGCGCTCGCAGGTCAGCACCCCATAGCCCCGAATGTTGCTCAGGATGAGGGCGGCGAGGTCAGGATCTGAAGTGATCGTCATGGCAGGTCCAGCGGCGGGGCGTCGGCACAACGCCCGGCGGCGCCGAAAGGGTTCATCGCAGGCGACGCCGCGTTCGCCGCCAACGGTCAATGAGCCGGGCCGCCGACATAAGGTGCCTATTGATCAATGGCTTAACTAATATGTCTAGACATATTCACCGGCCTTGAAGTCCCTAGCCAAAGCCCCGGCCCGAGGCGTTGGTCGCCGTGGTGCGCTTTCGACCAACAAACCCCGCCGATCGACCAACACACTGACCAATGCCCCGGGCGACATTCTTGCGCCTCGAACCAACGCAAAAGCCCACGAATTCGGGATTTTGAAGCGGATTCTGCCGGCTTTGAATCGGCATATGCTTTTTTGGTTGGTCGGGCGCGCTGCGGTATAGCGGTCGCCGCTTCGATAGCCGACCTTGAGGCGCCGGCGTCGTTTGCGACCGGCCCCGGGTCGGGTAACCTCGGGGCCGACCATGGGGGAGTAAACGCGTTGGCCCGAGCCAGAAAGCCGTCGCCGGCGCCGACCACCGTCGATCCGGTCGAACTCGCCCTCGACGCAGAGGCGGGTTCTGGCGTCGCCGATGCTCCGGACAGTCCGGCGCGCCGCGTGCTGCTCAAGCACGAACAGCTGATCGGCTGGCAGATTGCCGGCCAGAGGGCCGGCTTCGCCCTGCGGGTGCTGACCGCCATCGCCGGCCTGTTAGCCGCCATCGCCATCGGCTGGACCCTGATCGACGCCACCCGCTACCAGGGCCTGGTCGTCCAGGCCTTCTCCGCCCCGCCGGACATGGCCGCGCGCGGCCTGACCGGCGAGGTGATCGCCGGCAAGCTGCTCGACGACCTGGTTCGCATGCAGACCCGGACCGAATCGGTCCGCGCCGCCGGCAGCTACGCCATCGACTGGGGCGACGAGGTCGAGGTGCAGATTCCACAGACCGGCGTCTCCATAGGGGATCTGCAGCGCGTGCTGCGCCAGCAGCTCGGTCGGGAGACTCGGATCAGCGGCGTCGTCTACCGCCTGCCCGACGGTCAGCTGTCGGTCACCGCCCGCACCGGCGGCGCGGCGGGCGCGACCTTTGTCTGTCCGGAAGCTGAGTTCGACAGCCTGATCACCAAATCGGCCGAGAGCGTCTACAGCCAGACCCAGCCCTATCGCTACTCGGTCTATCTCAAGACCACCGGCCGGGTGGACGAAGCGGTACAGGTGCTGGCCGCCTTCCAGGGACGCAAGGACACCGAGGCGGCCTGGGCCCTGCGCGGCTGGGCCTATATCGATATGGACGCCGACCGCTATGCCTTGGCCCGGGCCAAGACGCTGGCGGCGCTGAAGATCGCGCCGGACATGGCCGCTCTCTACTACACCCTGCACCAGGCCGAGGGCGGGCTGGGCCATAGCGAGGCGACGCTCACCGCCCTGCGCCGGTCCAAACGGCTATTCCGTAACCGCGCCAGCAGGGAGGTCTCGTCGGACGGGGTCGAGACCATGGTCTATGTGATGAACCTCCAGGAACTGGCCCTGACCGCCGACTACCGCGGCTTGGCCGGCCTCGAGAAGCCCAATCAGAACTTTGGTCTGGCCCAGACCAGTTGGGCCATCGACAAGGCCATCGCCTGGGGCCCGGCCCATGAGCCGGGGAAGGTCGTCGCTTTGCTGGGGTCAGCGCGCGCCTGGAACGACGATGTGCCGGCGCATCGCTTCGAGGACGCGCGCCGCGCTGTCGCCAGCGGCCTCAACCACGCGACCATCGGCGACTGGGCTGCCGCCGCGGCCCAGTACGAGGCCACCTGGGCCATTCTCCAGGCCGTGCCGCAGACCAGCCAGATCCGCTACAACATCCTTCCGCCTTTGGCCGAGGCCTGGGCCCGAACCGGACGGGTGACGCAGGCCCGGGCCCTGTTGGCGCGGCTGCCGCTCGACTGTGACGACTGCCTGATCGCCCGCTCCACGGTCGAAGCCCTGGCCGCCGAGAAGGCGCTGTCCGACCGCCTCTTCGTCCGCGCCCAGATCCAGGCGCCCTCCAATCCCTTCGCCCGGATCGCCTGGGGCCAGGCGCGGCTGGCGCGGGGCGACGGGGGCGGGGCGCTCGACCTGTTCCGCCAGGCCCGCAAGCTGGGCCCCTACTGGGCCGATCCGCTGAAACTGGAGGGCGATGCGGAGATGGCGCTGGGCCGTCCCGGCCGGGCCGCCCAGGCCTATGCCCGCGCCGCCCGCCTGGCGCCACGCTGGGGCGGACTGCACCTGGCCTGGTCGCAGGCGCTCTCGGCTGACGGCCGCGCGGCGGAAGGCGCGGACAAGCTGCGGCTGGCCCGCGGCATGGTGCTGTCACCCGCCGACCGCCAGCAGGCCGGTCGCTGATTGACCTCTCCGTCGCCAGTCGTTAGCCCAGCCGCATGACCGACCTCCCCGCCGGCCTTTCCGCCCTCGCCGACCGTTATGACGTCCTGCTCTGCGACGTCTGGGGCGTCATCCATAACGGCCGGGAGAGCTGGCCCGGCGCCTGCGCGGCCCTGGCCCGTTGGCGGACCGAGGTCGGGCCGGTGGTGCTGATCTCCAACTCACCGCGCCCGGCCAGCGACGTCATCGCCCAGCTCGATGGCCTGGGCGTCCCCCGCGAGTCCTGGAGCGCCTTCGTGACCAGCGGCGACGCCACCCGCGCCCTGCTGGCGGCCCGCAGTCCCGGCCCGGCCTGGAAGATCGGCCCCGACCGCGACTGGCCGCTCTACGATGGCCTGGGCGTTGTCTTCTCCCCCGTTGAGGAGGCCGCCTTCGTCAGCGTCACCGGCCCCAACAACGACGAGGTCGAGACGCCGGAAGACTATCGCGCCGGCCTGCAGGTCGCCGTGGGCCGGGGCATTCCGCTGATCTGCGCCAACCCCGACCGGGTGGTCCAGCGCGGCGACAAGCTGATCTATTGTGGCGGCTCGATCGCCGACCTCTACGAGGAACTGGGTGGCGAAGTGCTGATGGCCGGCAAGCCCTTCACCCCGATCTACGACCTCAGCCTGGCCGAGGGCGAAGCCCTGCTCGGCAGACCGTTGGACCGCTCCCGCGTGCTCTGCATCGGCGACGGCGTCATTACCGATGTGAAGGGCGCTGAGGACCATGGTCTCGACTGCATGTTCATCGCCAAGGGTATTCATGGCGAGAAGGCCCTGGGCGCGGACGGCAGGCTCGACGCGGCGAAGGTCGCCGGCCTGCTGGAAGAAGAGGGCGTCACCGCCGCCCACGCCATGGCCGACCTGGTCTGGTAGCGAAGGAAAACACGATGCAGGGCCTGTTCCTCGAAGACCTCACTGTCGGCCAATCGGCTGAGATGATCCGCACCGCTGACGAACGGACCATTCAGCTGTTTGCCGAGGTCAGCGGCGACAACAACCCGCTGCACCTGGACGAGGCCTACGCCCAGACCACCCAGTTCAAGGGCCGCATCGCCCACGGCATGCTCTCGGCGGCCTATATCTCGGCGGTGATCGGCACCCAGCTTCCCGGGCCGGGCGCGGTCTACATGGGCCAGACCTTGAGCTTCCGCCGCCCGGTCCGCGTTGGCGACGAGGTCCGCACCGTCTGCACCATCAAGGAGATCGACGCCGACAAGGGCCGGGTCACCATCGACACCGTCTGTTCGGTGGGCGGCAAGGCGGTGCTGACCGGCGAGGCCCTGATCCTGGCCCCCAAGCGCGGATGAGCCTGCAGATCGTCCATGGCTGGAAACTCCTCGACGCCGCCATTCGGGGCGCGGCGGTGGCGCTCGGCAACTTCGATGGCGTGCATCTGGGCCACCAGGCGGTGATCGGTCAGGCGGCAAGGGCCGCCCGGGTCCTCGACTGTCCTCTGGGGGTGATCACCTTCGATCCCCACCCGCGCCGGCTGTTCCACCCCGACGAGCCCAGTTTCCGCCTGATGACCCTGGAGCAGCAGGCCCGCGCGCTCGAGGCCCTCGGCGTTGATCGCTTCTATGTGCTCAACTTTGATTTCGAGATGGCCAGCTTCTCGGACCGGGAGTTCGCCCAGTTCGTGCTTCACGAGGGCCTGGGGGTGAAGCACGTCGCCGTTGGCTTCGACATCAGCTTCGGCAAGGGCCGCACCGGCAGCCCAGCCCTGATGAAGGCCTATGGCGAGGCCTTCGGCTTCGGCGTATCGGTGGCCGAGGCGGTCGGCGGCGGCGGCGAAAAGTTCAGCTCCACCGGCGTGCGCGAGGCCCTGCGCGACGGCCGCCCGCAGGACGCCGCCGCCATCCTGGGACGCCCGTTCGCCATCGAGGGCGTCGTCCGCCGGGGTCAGCAGCTCGGCCGCCAGCTGGGCTTCCCGACGGCCAACGTGTTCATGGCCGACTATGTGACCCCGCGCCTCGGCGTCTACGCCACCCGCACCCGCCTGCCGGGCGGCCGCCTGCTGCCTGGCGTCGCCAACATCGGTAACAACCCGACGACGGGCGAGGTGGAAACCCGGCTGGAAGTCTGGATCTTCGATTTCGACGAGGACCTCTACGGCCAGGTCATCGAGACCGAACTGCACGCCTTCCTGCGACCCGAGGAGAAGTTCGGTTCCATCGAACTGATGGTGGAGCAGATTCACCGTGATGAGGCGCAGGCTCGGGCCATCCTAACGAAATGAAATGGTCTGCGTACGACAAGTTGCTTCACCAAATCTGCGTCGGACTTGGTTGGTGCGGCAGCGTCGTTGATGGGAAGCGACGCTACGTGCACCACTACTTTCCGCAGACTGGGCCGGTGACGGCGGACGAATTCGTTGCCTGGGTGTTTGCGGCGGAAAACTACGATCCTGCCCGAGAACCAGGTCAGGCCGAGAGATGGGGACAGGAAATCAGGGCCGCCTTTGTCCACCACATGGGCGGCGATGTGGTGGACGTGACCATGTTGCGTTGAACGAAAAAGGCCGGACGTTTCCGCCCGGCCCCTGTCTCTTCGACTGACGAAGCTGCTTAGCCCAGCGCCGCCATCAGTTCGGGAACGACCGTCTTGTAATCACCCACGATGCCGTAGTCGGCGACTTGGAAGATCGGCGCGTCGGCGTCCTTGTTGATGGCCACGATGACCTTCGAGTCCTTCATCCCGGCCAGGTGCTGGATGGCGCCCGAGATGCCGATGGCGATGTACAGCGCAGGCGCTACGACCTTGCCGGTCTGGCCGACCTGGTAGTCGTTCGGGGCGTAACCGGCGTCGACCGCCGCGCGCGAGGCGCCGACGGCGGCGCCCAGCTTGTCGGCCAGGGGCTCGATGACCTTGGCGAACTCTTCGGCCGAGCCCATGGCGCGACCGCCCGAGACGATGATCCTGGCCGCCGTCAGTTCGGGACGGTCCGACTTGACCATCTCTTCGCTGACGAACTTGGCGCCGCCGTCATTGCCGCCGGCCGCAGCCGTCTCGACCGAGGCCGAGCCGCCGTTGGCGGCAGCCTTGAAAGCCGTAGGCCGGACGGTGATGACCTTCTTGGCGTCGGACGACTGGATCGTCTCCAGCGCGTTGCCGGCGTAGATCGGCCGCACGAAGGTGTTCGCATCGACCACTTCGACGATCTCGCTGATCGGCGCGACGTCCAGGTGGGCGGCGATGCGGGGGGCGAAGTTCTTGCCGCCCGAGGTGGCCGGGATCAGGACGGCGTCATAGCCGCCCATCAGGGCCTCGACCGTGGCGGCCTGGACCTCGGCGACGCCGTGGCCCAGATCGGCGCTCTCGGCCAGCAACACCTTGCGCACGCCGGCGATCTTGGCGGCGGCGTCGGCGACGGCCTTCGCGCCCTGGCCCATGACCAGCACATCGACGTCGCTGGACAGAGCCAGGCCGGCGGTCACGGTCTTGTTGGTGGTGTCGCGCAGGTGCGCGTTGTCGTTATCGGCGACGACCAGAACGGCCATTAGAGCACCCCCGCTTCAGTCTTGAGTTTGGTGACCAGTTCGGCGGCGTTCTCGACCTTGATCCCGGCCGTGCGCTTGGCCGGCTCGGTGACCTTGATCACCTTCAGGCGCGGCGCGACATCGACGGCATAGTCGCCGGTGGCCTTGATCGCGATTTCCTTCTTCTTCGCCTTCATGATGTTGGGCAGCGAGGCATAGCGGGGCTCGTTGAGGCGCAGGTCGGCGGTGATGACCGCCGGGATGGTCACTTCGACCGTCTGCACGCCGCCGTCGACTTCACGGGTGACGGTGGCCTTGGCCCCGGCGACTTCCAGCTTGGCGGCGAAGGTGGCTTGCGGCCAGCCGAGCAGGGCCGAGAGCATCTGGCCGACGGCGTTGTTGTCGCCGTCGATGGCCTGCTTGCCCATCAGCACCAGGTCGGCCTTCTCGTCCTCGGCCACGGCTTTCAGCAGCTTGGCGACGGCCAGCGGCTCCAGGTCGCCGTCGGACTGGATCAGGATGCCGCGGTCGCCGCCCATGGCCAGGGCCGTGCGGATGGTTTCCTGGGCCTGGATCGGACCGATGCTCACGATGACCACCTCGGTGGCGACGCCCTTTTCCTTAAGGCGCACGGCTTCCTCGACCGCGATCTCGCAGAAGGGGTTCATGCTCATCTTGACGTTGGCCAGGTCGACGCCGCTCTGGTCGGCCTTCACTCTGGCTTTGACGTTGTAGTCGATAACCCGTTTGACCGGGACCAGCACCTTCATGGGTATTGTCCGCCCGTGTTGCGTTGCGAAAAGTCTTGCGCGGACAGGCTGATACTAGCTTGGCGGCGCAATGCAAGTTTCCCTAAGGGGCAATGCGGGCCGAAAAACAGCCCCAAAGCGGTGGCTGGCGAGGTCCAGCCAATTCCGCTAGAGGCCATCGCCATGACCAACACCATCACCCGGCTCAAATGGATATTCCTTGGCGTCTTCGCCGTCGGGGTGGTGGCTGTCTGGGGCTACCATATCTTCTGGGCCTGGCCGGCCAAAAAGTGCGCCCAGCAGGAGCGCTGGTGGGATGGCGCGACCCGCACCTGCGCCACGCCTCTCTATATCCCCGCCCTGACCGGCCGACCGGCCGGCGTCAGCCGCGAGGAATGGTCAAAGCGCCAGGCCGCAGCGCAACAACTGCGCGATCGTCTGGGCGAGCGGGCTGTTGCGGATGAGGCGCCTGCCCCGGCCCCGCCAGCCGAAAAGCCGGCGAAGAAATAATCAGCGATTGGCGCCGGGCGTCCACAGGACGTCACCCGCGCCCTTGTGGTTGGCCCAGCGGCTGGCCACGAACAGCAGGTCCGACAGGCGATTGAGGAACTTGACGGCCTCGGGGCTGACCACCTCGCCATCGATGCCGGCCAGGGCAACCGTGTCGCGCTCGGCGCGGCGGCAGACGGTGCGGGCCAGATGCAGGGCCGCCGCCGCCGGCGTGCCGCCCGGCAGAACAAAGCTGGTCAGGTCCGAAAGTTCGCCATTCAGGAGGTCGATCTCCCGCTCCAGCCGCTCGACCTGGCTGGCCAGGATGCGCAAAGGCTCCCAGGCCAGTTTTTCCCCGCGGTCCGGCGTGGCCAGGTCGGCGCCGAGGTCGAACAGGTCGTTCTGGGCACGCATCAGGACGGCGTCGAGCACGGCGTCGCCGCCGGTGTGCAGCCGCACAAGCCCCAGGCAGGCGTTGGTCTCGTCGACGGCGCCATAGGCGGCAACGCGCGGGTGGGTCTTGCTGACCGGCTCGCCGCTGGCCAGCCGGGTCGTGCCGGCGTCGCCCGTGCGGGTGTAGATCCTGTTGAGGGTGACCATCCTAGTGCGTCGTCCGCCACCAGACGGCGGCTACCAGGATCAGCACGACGCAGAACTGGGTCAGGACCCGCAGCCGCATCATCTTGTTGGACCAGGAGCGGCCGAAATCGCCGCCACGGAACAGGGCATAGAGCCCCATCACGAGGACGATGGTCACGGCGATGAGGCCGGCCGGGATCAGAAAGTCGAAAATGTCGCGCACAGCGTCTCATAGAGCCTTCCACAAAAAGACGGAATCAGAATCGATGGAAAATCCGCTGCGGCCGCCGTGGAACCAATGTTCGGCGCCATATGTTCATTGACCACGTTCGATGAGTGCATTTGTCGCATTTGCCCTGAAATGGGCCGTGTTAGCGTTATCATCGTGATGGATTCGCATTTCCGCAGTGCAATTTTAGGACTTGATCTCGTCAAACTCTGCCGCTACACGCCCGGCCCCGGGTCGTTGACGCGGGTTCGCTGAACATGATCGACCCCTTACCGCGGATTTGTTCAGCTCACGAAACAGCGGGAAGGCATGAGGGGCGCACGATGGCAGCCATGCCTGGGTCGGCGGAGCAACCGTTGGCCAATGAAATGAGTGATGCGTTGACGGAAGTCCGTCAGCTGATCGTTGATCTGCGCGACGCCGCGCAGGACGGACGTGAGCTGGCCCGTCGTTATTCTGAAATATTGCAGAACGTAGTCGATGAGTACTGCGTTGAGTTTGAGCAGCGCGCCGCGAGCGCGCTCTCCCGTCTGGAGTCCATTCGATGAACCATGTCCCGATGCGCGTGATTGCTTCCCCGGCCGTGCGCCCCGCCAAACCGACCCGGCGGGCTCTGGCCAAGCAGCGCACCCGCGAAAAGGTTCTGGTCGCCGCTCGCCTGCTGTTCACCGAGCGCGGCTACGAAGGCGCCACCATTCGTGACATCGCCAAGGCCGCCGGCATGTCGACCGGCGCCGTCTTCGCCAGCTTCGCCGACAAGTCGGAGCTGTTCGACGAAATCCTGGCCCAGGACTATGCCCTGCTCGGCGAAGCGATGCAGGATGCGGCGACCTCGGCCGCCACGGTCGAACAATCGCTGACCGACCTGTTCAGTGTCGCCTACCGCTTCCACATGAGCCAGTTGCCGCTGCTCCAAGCCGGCATCTCCGCCTCCTGGACCCGCACGGAAGCCGGCGAGAAGCGCAACCGAGATGCCCTCAAGCCGGTGATGACCATGGTCAGCGACACGCTCCGCCGCGGGGTCGAGCGCGGCGAACTGTCGCAGCGCGCCGACCTGCGGTTGATCGCCGGGGTATTGTGGGACGTCTATCTCGCCGGCTACCGGAAGGCTGTCTTCGACGGCTGGACGGCGGACGACCTGACTTCACGCCTGTCTGACCAGATAAATCTGATCCTGGCCGGCGCGCGTACGTAGAAGGCCAACGGAATAGACGCCTCGACGGGACTCGGGGCGTCTTTTCTATCCAGCAACATTGGGGGAGTTCGTTTGGGGGTAAGGGACACTCAGAAGGCCGCGACGCGCGAGAAGGTGCTGTCGGCGGCCCGCGATCTCTTCCACGAGATCGGCTACGACGAGACGACGATCCGCGCCATCGCGGATCGCGCCGGCGTATCCGTGGGAAGTGTTTTCACGACCTTCAGCTCCAAGGCTGATGTGCTCAGCCAGGTGATGGCCGACCGCGTCGAGCCGTTGCAGGAAGAACTGACCCGGGTCCTGCCCTATCTGCGCGGCTCGACCACCGACCGGCTGTGCTCGATCTTCGCCATCCACTACGACTTCGAATGCCGGCGGGTGAAGCTGTTCCTTGCCCACATTGCCGCGAGCTATAACCCCTCGCTCGAAGAGACTACCACCCCATTCGGTCGCAATGCCGGCTTTCAAGCCATGCTGCGCGAGACCCTGCGCGAGGGTATCGCCCGGGCCGATGTCAGCCCTGACGCCGACCTCGACCTGATCCTGCAGCTGCTGGTGGCGGCCTACGCCTGGAACTACAGCTTGGCCGCCCAGCTCGGCGCCGACGCGGTGGCCTTGACCGCACGGATGGACAAGCAGATCGAACTGATCATGGCCGGCGTCCGGCCCCATGCGGCGATGGTTGGCGCGCTCTAGATGTGAGCTCTCAATAGGTTGTCCATCCGACCCCGACCGGGGAAGCTGTGGTTGCGAAACTTCAGTGTCTCAGGAGAGGGTCGGATGAACGTGCATAAGAATGCCCGTCTGACGTTTCACAGTCGAGCCGAGTTGGTGCGTCGGGTCTTGGAGGAAGGTTGGTCCCACAAGGCCGCGGCCATGGCTTTCGGGGTGGATGCCAAGACGGTCGCCAAGTGGGTCGGCCGGTTTTTGGCCGAAGGGCCGGCAGGCCTGGCGGATCGGTCCTCGCGACCGCACCGGCTCCATCGCCCGACGCCGGCCGCGACGGTGGAGCAGGTCATCGCCCTTCGCCGCCAGCGGTTTTGCGGCCAGCAGATCGCCAAGCAGACCGGGGTTTCTCCGGCCACGGTGAGCCGGATCCTGAGCGCGGCGAGCCTGAGCCGGGTCCGGGACCTGGAGCCGCCCGAGCCGGTGGTCCGCTACGAGCGCGAGCACCCGGGAGACCTGATTCACCTCGACATCAAGAAGCTAGGTCGCTTCGAAAAGCCCGGCCACCGCGTCACGGGGGACCGCACCGGCCAGAGCAGTACGCGGGGTCTGCGTGGCGGCAAGACCTGGGGCGCAGGCTGGGAATACGTCCATGTCTGTATCGATGACGCCTCGCGCATCGCCTGCAGCCAGGTGTTTCCCAACGAGAAGAAGGAGAGCGCTATCGCGGCCCTGAAGGCCGCCGTGGCCTATTACAAGAGCCTCGGCGTCACCGTGACCCGGGTGATGACCGACAACGGCGCCTGCTACAAATCCCACGCCTTCCGCGACACCTGCGCCGACCTGGGGCTCAAGCACATCCGCACCAAGCCCTACACCCCCAAGACCAACGGCAAGGCAGAGCGCTTCATCCAGACCGCCCTGCGGGAATGGGCCTACGCCCAGGCCTATCCCACCTCAGATCACCGAACCGCCGAGCTGCCCCTCTGGCTGCACCGCTACAACTGGCATCGGCCACACGGAGGAATAAAGTCACAGACACCCATCAGCCGCCTCGGCCTGGATCAGGACAACCTATTGATGCTCCACAGCTAGAGCCTGATCGGTTGAGGTGGAATCGCTTCGCGATCCGCCGATGCGGTGAATCAGGCTCCAGATTTAAGCGAGAGCATGATTGACGCATGAGTCGGGACCGCTGCGCGGTTCCGTCTCACGCGATCATGCTCGAGTGGCAGACTCCGGCCGCTGCGCTGCGCCGCGGACGGACAATCATGCGAAAATTCTTTCCGAGAAACCCAACCCGAGGGTGTGGGGGCGGCATCCCCACGGCGTCATCCTTCTGAGCAGCGGTATCGCGTGGGGGGCCCCGCGGGGCGAACGCCGCTTGCAAAGGATCAAGCATGACGCGCGC
>JBKJSF010000176.1:0-11246 GCA_046595895.1 Caulobacter sp.
GGGGGAAGAACCTGGTGCCGTCGCCGGGACTCGAACCCGGGACCTCAGCCTTACCAAGGATGCGCTCTACCACTGAGCTACGACGGCGAACCAGGTGAGGCGCGCCTAGTAGCGAAAGTCGGCGGGCAGGCAAAGGGAAAAATCGGCTTGACCGCAATTGGTCGCGGGGCTCCCCTCCAGGTCATGGCCAAGCCACCCCGGAGCCCTTCTCCAAACTCGTCCGACGACAAGGCCGCCAAGGAGGCGCGACTGGCCACCGCCCTGCGGGCCAACCTGCGACGGCGGAAAGCCGCCGCGCGCGCCTCTGCACCGGAAAAGCGCGACGCGCCCACCGAGGGCTGACAGGGACGTGACAGGCTTGGAAGTGGCGCGCGGGGCTCGCGCCCGCTAAAGGCCATTCTTTGCGCCCGACTTGCCAGGCGCGGACATCTGAGGGACTGGATGGACAGCATCGCCATCACCGGCGGCAGTCCGCTGAACGGGGCCATCCCGATCAGCGGCGCCAAGAATTCGGCCATCAAGCTGATGGTCGCCAGTCTGCTGACCGAAGAGCCCCTGCGCCTGACCAACATGCCGCGTCTGCGCGACACGCGATTCCTGGGTCAACTGCTGCAGCACCTGGGCACGCAGATCACCGAGAGCGACGGGGTGGACGGGCCGGAGTCGGTTCTGCACACCAAGACCATCCGCAGCCATTTCGCGACCTACGACCTGGTGCGCCAGATGCGGGCCAGCTTCAATGTGCTGGGGCCGCTGGTGGCGCGCAACGGCCAGGCCAAGGTGTCACTGCCGGGCGGCTGCGCCATCGGCGGGCGCCCCGTCGATCTGCACCTCAAGGCCATCGAGGCCCTGGGCGTGCACATCGACATGCATGAGGGCTATGTCTATGCCCAGGCCCCGCGCGGGCTGAAAGGGGCCGACATCGAGTTTCCGGTGGTCTCGGTCGGAGCCACCGAGCACGCCATGCTGGCCGCCGTGCTGTCCAAGGGCGTGACCCACCTGGTCAACGCCGCCTGCGAGCCGGAGATCGTCGACCTGGCCGACTGCCTGAACGCCATGGGCGCTCGGGTGGAGGGGGCGGGGACCCATACCATCACCATCACCGGGGTGAAGAAGCTGGGCGGCGCGACCCATGCGGTGATCACCGACCGCATCGAGGCCGGCACCTATGCGGTGGCCGCGGCCATGGCCGGCGGCGAGGTTCGGCTGACCAACACCCGCGCCGACCTGATGGAGGCCCTGCTGGGCAAGCTGGAAGAGGCCGGCGTCGGCGTCACCCGGCTCAACGACGGGGTGATCATCAAGCGCAATGGGGCGCGGCTGAAGGCGGTCAACATCGAGACCGCTCCCTATCCAGGCTTCGCCACCGACCTGCAGGCGCAGTTCATGACCCTGATGACCCTGGCCGACGGCGAGAGCGTCATCCGCGAGACCATCTTCGAGAACCGCTTCATGCACGCCGCCGAGCTGTCGCGGCTGGGCGCCGACATCACCGTCTCGGGCAGCGAGGCGCGGGTGCGGGGGGTCGATCACCTGGAAGGCGCACCCGTCATGGCGACGGACCTGCGGGCTTCGGTCGGACTGGTCATCGCCGGGCTGGTGGCCAGCGGCGAGACGACGGTCAGCCGGGTCTATCACCTGGATCGCGGCTTCGAACGCCTGGAAGACAAGCTCAATGCCTGTGGAGCGCAGGTGCGACGCATCCACGGGGACGGCATCGACGAATGACTACTGCGCCTGCCCCACTTCGCCTGATCGCCGAAGACGGCGAGGACCTGGCCGTCATCTCGGCGGCCTTGCAGGATGCTGTCGGCAAGATCGGCGACATCCGCTTCGAGGCTTACGCGCGGCGGCTGACGATCGGGCTGAACCGGTTCCGCTGGGAATCTGGAGGCAAGGACGGCGAGCGGATCCGCAGCGGGCTGCAGATCGGCGGCGTCATGCAGGTTCAGAGCCGCCGGCTGCGGCGCGAGGCGCGCGACGCGGTGCTGTCGCTGCTCGGCGTGACCTTCGAGCCGGCCGAGGCGCCGGGAGGCACCATCGTACTGACCTTCGCCGGTGACGGCGAACTGCGGGCCGAGGTCGAGTGCATCGACGCGATCCTCGCCGATGTCTCGGCGCCCTGGCCGACGCCGCGCCGGCCGGCGCACGAGGATTAGCCGCGCCGGAAAGCTGATCCCGGGCGAGGAGGTCGAGGCGCGCTTCGCCAAGCGGCGTGAGGAAACGCGTAGAGCGATGGCCGCCAAGCGTGGCGGTTAGCTGGACCGAGGCGGCCACGCGCGACCGCATCTATGATCATATTGAGGCGGACAATCCCGCAGCGGCAATCCGGATGGACGGGCGCTCTGCCGCCGCCGCCGCCGCCGAAGGGCTGGGCTCCTTTCCGCCGCTAGGGAGGAACGGTCGAGTGGCGGGGACCCGGGAGTTGGTCGACCACCAGAACTACTTCCTGGTTTACGCGGTAGCTGAAGCTGGTCCGCGCATCCTGCGCATCCGACATGTCGCCCAGCGCCGGCCGAATTGAAGCTGAGTCAGAGGCAGATCGGCCGTTTCCGCTTGATCTGACGGCCAAAGGCGCCAAGTGGAGCGCCATGCGCCGCTTTCGCTTCACCGACCCCGATTTCAAGACCGTCTTCGCCGCCTTCCTGGATGAGCGGCGCGGACAGCCCGACGACGTCGATGCGGCGGCGGCCGAGGTAATCGCCGCGGTCAAGGCGCGGGGCCTGGAGGCGGTTCTCGAATACAGCCGCCGGTTCGACCGGGCGAACGTGACCGAAGAGACGATCCGCGTTACGGCCGAAGACATCGCCGCCGGGGTCGCCGCCTGCGATCCGGCGGTGCGGGAAGCCATTGCCTTCGCCGCCGGCCGTATTCGCGCCTATCACGAGCGCCAACGGCCTGCCGACCAGCGTTGGACCGATGAGGCGGGCGTGGAGCTTGGCTGGCGCTGGGGGCCGTTGGAGTCGGTCGGCGTCTATGTGCCGGGCGGACGGGCGGCCTATCCCTCGACCGTGCTGATGAACTGCATTCCGGCCCAGGTGGCCGGGGTGGACCGCATCGCCATGGTGACTCCGCCAGGCAAACTTGAGCCGGCCGTTCTGGCCGCCGCCCATGAGGCCGGGGTCACCGAGATCTGGCGGATCGGCGGCGCCCAGGCGGTGGCGGCGCTGGCCTATGGCGCGGGGCCGCTGACGCCGGTGGACAAGATCGTCGGGCCTGGCAACGCCTATGTCACGGCGGCCAAGCGGCGGCTCTATGGCGTGGTCGGGCTGGATGCCCTGGCCGGGCCTTCGGAGATCGTGGTGGTGGCCGACGCCGACAACGACCCTGAATGGATCGCTGGAGACCTGCTGTCCCAGGCCGAGCACGATCCGGCCGCGCAGTCGATCCTGATCACCGACGACGAAGCCCTGGCTTCCGCCGTCGAAGCCGCCGTCGAGCGGCTGCTCGGCGGCCTGGCCACGGCCGAGGATGCCGCCGCCAGTTGGCGCGACCACGGGGCGATCATCATCGCGCCCCTGGCCCACAGCCCAGCCCTGGTCGACGCCATCGCCCCCGAGCACGTCGAATTCTGCACCGCTGATCCCGACTCGCTGGCCGATCAGGTGCGGCACGCGGGGGCCATCTTCCTGGGCAAGTTCACGCCCGAGGCGCTTGGCGACTATGTCGCCGGCTCCAACCACGTGTTGCCGACCAGCCGGGCGGCGCGTTTCCAGTCGGGCCTGTCGCTGTTCGACTTCCTCAAGCGGACCTCGGTGATCAAGGCCGGGGAGGCGGGTTTCCGCGTGCTGGGACCCCACACCGTGGCGCTGGCCAAGGCGGAAGGCCTGCCGGCCCACGCGCTGTCGGCGGCCTTGCGGTTGCCGCGCGGCTGAACCCGGCTATCCTGCGCCCGACCCATGACCGACAAAGCCGCCCACCGCCTGCAGAGCATCGAGCTCGACGAGGATTCGCTGTCGGCGGCTTCTCGCGACCAGGAGCAGGAGCGGCAGGTCGCCATCTTTGATTTGCTGGAAGAGAACTACTTCGAGCCGGCCGGGGCGCAGGCCGGACCCTATGACGTCAAGATCGCCCTGATCGAGAACCGGCTGGCCCTGGCCATCGCCGGGCCGGGCTATGCCCAGACCCACCTGCTGTCGTTGTCGCCGTTCAGGACGGTGATCAAGGACTACTTCATGATCTGCGAGAGCTATTACGCGGCCATCCGCAACTCGACGCCGTCGCAGATCGAGGCGCTGGATATGGGCCGGCGCGGCCTGCACAACGAGGGCAGCACGCTGTTGCAGGTCCGGCTTGAGGGCAAGGTGAAGACCGACCTCGACACCGCCCGGCGCTTGTTCACGCTCATCTGCGCGCTGCATTGGCGGGGATGAGCCCGCCCGTTTCCGCTTTCGACGCCACCCCCGGGGCGGTGCTGTTCACCTGCAACTTCAACCGGGTCCGCTCGCCCATGGCCGAGGCGCTGATGAAGCTGGCCTACGGCACGGCCATCTTCGTCGATAGCTGCGGGTTGAAAGCCAATCCGAGCGAAGTGGGCATGGACCCGTTTTCCGCCATCGTGCTGGAGGAGCTGGGCATCGAGGCCGCAGGTCACCGGCCCAAGACCTTCGACATGCTGGAAGACGACAGTTTCGACGTGGTCATCTCCCTGACCGCCGAGGCCCAGCACCGGGCCGTCGAGCTGTCGCGGGGGCGGGCGGTCGATATCGAATACTGGCCGACCTATGACCCGACCCTGACCAGCGGCTCGCGCGAGCAGGTGCTGGACGCCTACCGCCAGGTCCGCGACGAACTCTATGGCCGGATCCGGCGGCGGTTCGGACGGGTTGTGACGGCGGGTGGATAGCCCCATCGACCTTTCCCCCCCTCTTGCGCTATAAGGCGCGCCATCGAGCCGCGGCTCGCGCTCCGAATCGTGTGCGCGGGCCGTGTTTGCTTTGCGGCAAGACCAACTGAGAGACCGAATGGCTAAGGAAGAACTGCTCGAGTTTCCGGGCACCGTCAGCGAATTGCTGCCCAACGCGACGTTTCGCGTGACGCTTGAGAACAACCACGAGATCATCGCCCACACCGCTGGCAAGATGCGCAAGAACCGCATCCGGGTGCTGGCCGGCGACAAGGTTCTGGTCGAGATGACGCCCTACGACCTGACCAAGGGCCGCATCACCTACCGCTTCAAGTAAGCGACGCGATGATCAGCCGCCTGGTGCTGGGCAGCGCCAGCCCCCGCCGCCTGCAGCTTCTGGCTCAGGTCGGCGTGACGCCGGATCGGGTCGACCCCGCCGACATCGACGAGACCGCCCGCAAGGACGAGACGCCACGCTTGCTGGTGCGGCGACTGGCCGGCGAGAAGGCGGCCGCCGTGGCGGCGCGGCATCCGGACGCCTTCGTGCTGGGGGCCGACACCATCGTGGCGGTCGGAACACGCGTGTTGGGCAAGCCGGAGGACGAGACGGACGCGCGGCGGATGCTGCGGCTCCTGTCCGGGCGCAACCACAAGGTGCTCACCGGTGTCGCCGTCATTGCGCCGGGCGGGCGCTCGGCGAGCCGTATCGTCGAGAGCCGCATCACCTTCAAGCGGCTGACGTCCGACGAAATCGACAGCTTCATCGCCTCCAGCGACTGGGACGACGCGGCCGGCGGCTACAAGATCCACCAGCGGGCAGGGGCCTTCGTGACCAACCTGCAGGGCAGTTTCACCGGCGTCGTCGGCCTTCCCCTGTATGAGACCCTGGCCTTGCTGACGGGCCTTGGCTGGACGCGGCCGTGAGCCGGCGTGAGGCCTTTCTGGATCGCGGCGTCGGCGAGACGCGCGGGGTGGTGCTGCTGGACGGGCGGCCGGAGCGGCTGCTGATCCAGCGCGACGGGGACGTGGAGGCGCTGAAGGCCGGGGCGCGCAGCGTGGCGCGGGTTCGCAGCGTCGAGGCGGCGTTCAATGCCGTCTTCCTGGATATGCCGGACGGCGCCGAGGCGATGGCTCCCCTGCGGACCGACGCGACCAAGCCGGTGCGTGGGTCCCTGGTCGAGGTGGAGATTCGCGGTGAGGCCCGGCGGGGCAAGCTGGCCAACGCCTGGCTGATCGGCGAGGGGCAGGGCGAGCCTCGATTGCTGGCCGGGGCGCCGTCCGTCGAGGACGAGCTGCGGCAGATGGCCAAGGCCGACATGGTCACCATGGGGCGGGAAGCCCGCCAGGCAGCGGACGAGGCGGAGGCCGAGGCCCTGGCGGTCGTCCACCCCCTGCCGGGTGGCGGCAGCCTGGCCATCGAGCGGACCCGGGCCCTGACCGCCATCGACGTCGATACCGGCGAGCGGACCGGCGGCGATTCCAAGCGGGTGTCGCGGGCGGCCAACCTGGCGGCTGTCGCCACGGCGGCGCGGGTGCTGCGGCTCAAGGGGCTCGGCGGGCTGGTGGTCCTCGACCTTGCCGGGCGGGGACACGACGGAGCCGCGATTCTGGCCGCCATGCGCGCAGCCTTCGCCGCTGACAACCCTGGGGTAGCGATTGGCCCCGTCAGCCGGTTTGGAACCCTTGAACTGACCATTCCGCGTCGTCGCCAGCCGGTGCTTGAGCGCCTGTTGGGCCAGGATGGCCGCCTGACGCCCCTGAGCGCGGCCCTGAGGCTGGCGCGGCTGATCGAGGGGGAGGGCGGGGCCGACCCCGGCGGCCGCCTGCTGGCGCGCTGTGCGCCGGCCGTGGCCGATTCTTTCAAGAGCCTGCATCCCGCCCTGGCCGACCGGCTGGGGGGGCGGTTCACTCTTGAGCCTCAGGCCGGATGGCCGGGCGACCGCCTCGAGGTGACCGCGTCATGAGCAGCGGCTGCCCGATCTGCAACAAACCGGTGGCGACCGACTTCCGGCCCTTCTGCTCCAAACGCTGCGCCGATGTCGACCTGCACCGCTGGCTGTCGGGGAGCTACGTCATCCCCGGTCTGGAGGATGAACCCGCCGCCGAAGACCCGGGCAACGACGAATAATCTCTCAAAACCCGGCTGGACTTGAGCGAGTCCCTCTTTTATAGACCCGTCTCCCGCGAGGCGGGGCCTTTCCAGGGCATAGGCCTGAGTAGCTCAGTTGGTAGAGCAGCGGATTGAAAATCCGCGTGTCGGTGGTTCGAATCCGCCCTCAGGCACCATTCCTCCCTCGTCGCTGCGCCCGCCATCTCGCCCATTGCGCGAAACGTCCAAAATCCACTCAATCGACAAACGTCGTTCCGTCGATTTGTTGCACTGCAATATGAGTTTTCCCCCGCAAAGGGAAATTTCTTCGAACGATGAGCAGTTCTACGTGCTGCAGCGCAACATAACCCTATGGAACTGTACCTGTCGCGAAACATTCATGTGGTGATGGCCTCTTGACGATACAGAAAGAGGTTGCCAAAGGGCCACTACGCCAAGTCTAACTTGGTGGAGAATGTGTGGGGTTTCCGACCTCATGTGTCCTCTGCGCCTTCATAACGCCGTCACTGTTCTGCACAGGCAGTGGTGGTTGTGACGGGTCGGGCGCAGCGAAAGCGTCTTGTACAGGGTCCAATTCCGGATCGTGTGCGAGCAACATTTAGTCTAGGGTGGAACGCTTCCGCGCGACGACCCTTCGGTCCAATAAGTGCTAGACCAAGCAGGAACTGGCGAAAGATGCTCGACAACAAACGAAAGACCCCCCTCATCGCTATGATCGGCGCCTTGGCGCTGATGGCGAGCGCCCCCGCTTTCGCTCAGGAAGCCGCGGCCCCCACTGCTGACGCCGCCGCCGCTTCGGCCGCTGCTGCTCCGGCGACTCCGGCCGCGGTTGCCCCGCCGCCGGCCGAAGAAGGAAAAGCCCCGCCGCAAATGGAAAGCCACGGCGGCAAGATGACCCCGGTGACCATGTTCTGGGACGCCGAGCTGATCGTTAAGGTCGTCATGATCGGCCTGATCCTGGCCTCGATCTTCAGCTGGGTTCTTCTGGTCGTGAAGCTGGTCGAGTTTGGCTCGCTGAACCGCAAGTCGGACCGCTTCGTCGAAGCTTTCCGCGGCGCCAAGTCGATCAACGACATGGGCCGGATCGCCATCTCCGAAGAATTCGAAGGCAACCCGCTGGCCGACATGGCCGCCGCGGCCGCCTCCGAAGTCGAGCTGTCCCGCCAAGCGGGCCTGCAGATCAACGGCGAGCACCGCGACTCCACCATCATGCGGGCTCAGACCGCCGTCGGCGCGGTTCAGTCCACGCTGTCCAAGCGTCTCTCGGGCGGCATGCAGTTCCTGGCTTCGGTCGGTTCGTCAGCGCCGTTCATCGGTCTGTTCGGCACCGTCTACGGCATCATGAACTCGTTCATCGGTATCGCGAACACCAACACGACCAACCTCGCCGTCGTGGCCCCCGGCATCGCCGAGGCCCTGCTGGCGACCGGTATCGGTCTGTTCGCCGCCATCCCCGCGGTTATCTTCTACAACTACTTCCAGACCCGGATTTCCGGCTTTGGGGTCCGCACCGATGGTTTCACCGCTGAACTGATGAACGCCATTTCCCGGCAGCTCGACAAGGGGGCCTAACCCAGATGGCCGCCAAACTCGCAGGCTCCGGCGGCGGCAACAGGTACCAGGTCGAACAGAACAGCGAGATCAACGTCACGCCCTTCGTGGACGTCATGCTGGTCCTTCTGATCATCTTCATGGTGGCTGCGCCTCTCGCCAGCGTGTCGGTCGAGCTCAAGCTGCCCAAAGCGGTGGCTAAGCCCAGGCCGAACCCGCCAAAGCCGGTCTATATCTCGATCCAGAAAGGTGGGGCCCTGTACATCGGGGACTCCCCCACCGATCTGGCTTCCATTGGCGACGACCTCAAGACTCAGATCGGTGCGCGGGACCCCTCGAAAGAGCGGATCTTCATCCGGGCTGACAAAGAGGTCCGGTACGGAACCTTCATGACCGTGTTGAACGCGCTGCAGGACAACTACTTCTACAGCGTTGCTCTGATCGGTCAGGATGACAGCCGGGCTGAGGATCAGTAGCGCCAATGACAGATCAGACCCACGATATTACCCATCTGACCCACAACCCGTTCGATGCTCCCAAGCAGAAGACGAGTCCGGTGGCCTGGATGGTGGCGCTTGGGCTCGTCTTTCTTGTCCACGCGATCATCGGCTACTACCTCTACACGATGCGCTTCACCATCAAGGAGCGCCTCTTCGAGGATGAGAAGCTGGACACCCAGCTGATCAAGCCGCCTCCGCCTCCGCCTCCGCCGCCGCCGCCGCCGCCTCCGACGGATAAGCCTCCGCCGCCGGCCAAGCTGCAGCCGCGTCCTCCCGTCGCGGTTCCGGACAACATTCCGCCGCCGCCGATCCTGCAGGCTCCGCCTGTCGAGAAGCGCGAAGTGCAGCCGCCGGCTCCGCCGGTGCTTGCGCCCCCCGCGCCTCCGGCTCCGCCCCGTAACCCGGTCATCACCAGGCCGGACTGGGTGCGCAAGCCGAGCGGTGACGCCGTGAACCGGGCCTATCCGGATCGCGCGCAACGGCAGAACATTGGCGGCAAGGTGACCCTGTCCTGCACCGTCAATGCCGACGGTACGGTCAGCGGCTGCTCGGTGGTCTCGGAAAACCCGGCCGACTATGGCTTCGGGGACGCCGCGATCCGCCTCAGCAAGCAGTTCAAGATGCGGCCTCAAACCGCGGACGGTTCTCCTGTTGGCGGCGCGTCCGTTCGTATTCCTCTCTCCTTCGCGCCGTCTGGCGAATAGGAACTGGATCGAACAGGCAAGGGTTTATCGACCCAAGTCTTGCGAAGGCCCCGGAGGAAACTCCGGGGCCTTTTGCTTTGGCCCGCCGGCCTTCGCCTCACGGGGATCGGCGGTCGCTAATCGAAGTGGCAAGACCATATGCGCCCGCTCAACAACCAACAGAAAAGGCGTTGATCAACGTTGGCGGGGCAAAACGCAGTCCCTGTTGGTTATGGCGTGGCCCGGCTGTTGCCGAATGTGGGCCGCGGCGTGGGTCTCAGATCGTTAGATTTTTCGCCCTGAGCCAGGCCTCCAGCCGGGCGTTGACGGCCTCCGGCGCCTCCTGCTGGACCCAGTGGGAGACGCCGGGCAGGCGATTGAGGGTCAGGTCGGTGACCAGGTCTTCATAGCCTTCAGTGAGTTCCAGGCCGAGGGCGGCGTCCTCCTCGCCCCAGACCATCAGGGTCGGGGTCTCGATAACCGGGCAGTCGGCGCGGCTCCAACGGTTCAGTTCGCCGGTGTTGGCGCGGTAGTAGTTTATCATGGCCTTCATGGCCCCGGGCTTGAGGGCATTGGCGCGGTAGTGGGCCAGGACCTCCTGGGGGAACCGGCTCTTGTCGATGGCCATGCCGCTGAAGGCCTCGCCGACGGCCTTGGCTCCATTGCGGGTCAGGGCCCATTCCGGCAACCATGGCAGCTGGAAGAAGACGGCGTACCAGGACTTCTTCCGCTGGGCGGCGCTGGACCTGTAGACCTCCTGAAAGACCACGGGATGGGGCACGTTCATGATCACCAGCCCCTCGATCTGGCGCCGCCGCTCGATGGCGAAGGCCCAGGCGATCAGCGCCCCCCAGTCATGGGCGACCAGCAGCCGCCGCCGGGCGCCCAGCGCGTCGTAGAGGGCCGAGACATCGTCCATCAGGTGGGGCAGGCGATAGGCAGCCTTGCCCTTCGGCTTGCTGCTGTCGCCGTAGCCGCGCAGGTCCGGGGCCACGACCCTCCAGCCGAGGCCGGCCAGCAGGGGCAGCTGGTGGCGCCAGGAATGGCGGCTCTCGGGGAAGCCGTGCAGGCAGAGGGCGACGTTGTCGCCTTCGCCGCATTCGTCGATGGTGAAGGTCAGGCCATTGGCCTCGATCTGGCGGGTGCGGATGGCGGTCATGGCCGGAGCCTGCGGGGGCGGGGCGGTTCGCGCAAGAGTGCCTTGATCGTTTGGCCCTAAGCGACTAAACGGACGCCTCTTCGATGGAATGCCGCCTTAGCTCAGTTGGTTAGAGCGCTAGATTGTGGATCTAGAGGTCCTCGGTTCGAGCCCGAGAGGTGGTACCATCGGAAGTGACCGCCTGCACCGGGCGTGGTTTCCGATTCTGACAAGCTCAGTGTCGCTCAGGGTGGAAGGCGGAGGCGGTGAGATACGACCGCTTCCAACCCTGCTACTTCTGGCTTGGACCCAGGACGCGGACTCACGTGCTCCTATAGATGTCAGTACTGAGCCTGAAGGCGACCACAACTCGTCTCACATCCCCCGCGCCGGAACGGTTCGGGCGAGAATGCTTCCC
>JBKJSF010000020.1:0-4920 GCA_046595895.1 Caulobacter sp.
TGCGGGAAGAGGTCGCCGCCGCGGGACGGTTCCCACTTCAGGTGCGGGCCGAGCGCCTCGGCGTCGAAGCCGACGATCAGGATGTCCGCCAATCCCGCGAAATACTTCCTCGCCGTCTCCACCGCCTGGGCGCCCGTCGAGAAGTGGATGTATCCATCGGCCAGATCGACCGCCGCCCCGAGGAACTCACCGGCCGCCCTGGCCGCATCCCACTCGCCGCGCGACACCAGCTTGTAGATCCGTGTCATTCGCCGCCGCCACCGCCGAAATCGGCCACGTGGAACAGCCCGTCGTAGGCCGGCCGACCGGCCTCGTCGAAGGTGAAGGCCGCCACGCTGCTGGTGGCGAACTTCGCTTCGGCCCGGGCGATGATCGCCGCCCCGGCCGCCGCCTGGCGCAGCAGGTGGAGGCTGAGCATGTGGAGGCCGGGATTGTGGCCGATCACCATCACGCAGCCCGCCGTCTCGCAGCGCTCCTCGGCCAGGCCGAGGATCAGGCCTTCGGAGGCCAGGTAGAGATCGCGGGTCACCTCCGACCGCGCGGCCGGGAACGACGGGCTGACCGCCGCCCAGGTTTCCTGGGTGCGGGCGGCGGCGCTGACCAGGGCGAGGTCGGGAACCAGGTCGCGCTCGGCCAGCACCCGGCCCATCAGCGCCGCGTCCCCGCGGCCCCGGTCGGTCAGGCGACGGGCGATGTCGCCGCCGGGGGCGGTGCGTTCGGCCTTGCCGTGGCGCAGGAGGATGAGGCGATGCATGAGCCTAACTAACCCTGCCTGCCCCGTTGACAATCCCCATCCGGCGCGGTCATCGGAACCATGGACGGATCAGCGGACATTGGCGGAGACGGCATGGCCCAGGATGAGGGCCTGTGGGCCTTTGGCCCAGGCCAGCCGCTGCGGCTGGATTCGGGAGCCCGGCTGGACAATCTGGAGGTCGCCTGGCGCAGTTTCGGCGCCCTGAACGCCGACCGCTCCAACGCCGTTCTCATCTGCCATGCGCTGACCCTTGACCAGCATGTCGCCGGCGTTCACCCGATGTCTGGCAAGGAGGGCTGGTGGACACGGCTGGTCGGTCCGGGCCGGCCGCTCGACCCGGCTGACTGGTTCATTCTTTGCTCCAACGTCATCGGCGGCTGCAACGGCTCCTCGGGGCCTGGGTCGGTCGATCCGGCGACGGGCCAGCCGTATGGTCTGAGGTTCCCGGTCATCACCATCGGCGACATGGTCCGCGCCCAGGCCATGCTGGTCGAGGCGCTTGGCATCAAGACGCTGGCCGCCGTGGTCGGTGGCTCGATGGGCGGCATGCAGGTGCTGCAGTGGGCGGCCGACTATCCCGAGAGGCTGGAAGCCGCCGTCTGCGTGGCCAGCGCCGCCCGTCACTCGGCCCAGAACATCGCCTTCCATGAGGTCGGCCGCCAGGCGGTGATGGCCGATCCCGACTGGCGCGGCGGGGCCTATGCCTCGGCCGGCGTGCGCCCCGAGAAGGGCCTGGCCGTCGCCCGCATGGCGGCCCACATCACCTATCTGTCGGAAGCAGCCCTGCAGCGGAAGTTCGGTCGCGAACTTCAGAACGAGGGCCTGTCGTTCGGCTTCGACGCCGACTTCCAGGTCGAGAGCTACCTGCGCCACCAGGGCGGCAGCTTCGTCAATCGCTTCGACGCTAACAGCTACCTCTACATCACCAGGGCCATGGACTATTTCGACCTCGCCGCGCCGCACGACGGGGTGTTGGCGCAGGCCTTCCGCAAGGCGGTCGATGTCAAGTTCTGCGTCCTCTCCTTCACCTCCGACTGGCTGTATCCAACGATCGAGAGCCGCCACATCGTCCGCGCCCTCAATGCGGCCGGGGCCGAGGTCAGCTTCCTGGAGATCGACAGCGACAAGGGCCACGACGCCTTCCTGCTCGACGAGCCGGTGATGGACGGGGCTCTTCGCGGCTTCCTCGATTCGGTAAGGCGGCGCTGGTGAGAGAGGACTTCCGCGAAATTCTGCGTCTGGTCCGGCCGGGCGCCCGGGTCATCGACGTCGGCTGCGGCGAGGGCGAGTTGCTGGAACTGCTGGTCCGCGAGAAGCAGGCCAAGGGGCGTGGCCTGGAGCTCGAAGCGGCCGGTGTCTCCGCCTGCCTGGCGCGGGGCCTGGCCGTGGTGCAGGGCGACGCCGACCGTGACCTGGACGCCTTTCCCACGCGGGCCTTCGACTACGCCATTCTCAGCCAGACGCTGCAGGCCACCCACAATCCGCGTCACGTGCTGTCCGAACTCCTGCGCATCGCCGACCGGGCCATCGTCAGCTTCCCCAACTTCGGCCACTGGCGGGTACGCTGGAGCTTGATGGGGCGCGGCCGGATGCCCGAGACCCGGGCCCTGCCGGAGCCCTGGTGGTCGACGCCTAACATCCACCTCTGCAGCCTGGCCGATTTCAACGCCCTGACCTCGGATCTCGACCTGCGGACCGAGCACTGCGCGGCCCTGGCGCGGGGTCAGCCGGCCCGGCCCATCGACCCGGCCAGGGGGATCGAGAACTGGCGGGCCGAGAGCGCCCTCTTCCTGCTGAGTCGCCGCGCCCCGGTCGCCGACCCGGAACCAACAGACCCTCCGCGCGATCTGTTCGAGGCATGAAGCTTCGCCTGATGACCTGGAACGTCCACCGCTGCGTGGGCGTCGACAAGAGGCTGGACGTGGAGCGCTGCGCCCGCGTGATCGCGGCCGCCAAGCCCGACATCGTCGGCCTGCAGGAGCTCGACGTCGGCCGCAAGCGCACCGGTCATGTCGACCAGGCCCACCGGCTGGGCGAGCTGCTGTCGATGCGCAGCCACTTCAACGCCGCCATGCATATCGAGGAAGAGCGCTACGGCGACGCCCTCCTGACCACCCTCCCCGAGCGGCTGGTGCGGGCCGCCGCCCTGCCCGGCTATCCCAAGATCCGGCAGCTGGAGCCACGGGGGGCGGTGTGGATCGCCGTCACCCTGCCCGACGGCCAGGAACTGCAGGTGATCAACACCCACCTGGGGCTGGCGCCCCCGGAGCAGAAGAAGCAGGCCACCGCCCTGGTCGCCGACTGGCTGGCCGACGAGAAATTCACCGCCCCCGGCATCCTGATGGGCGACTTCAACGCTACACCCTTCCAGCAGCCCTACCGCATCGTCGCCGCCGTCATCCGAGACGCCCAGACGCTGTGGCCTGGCTCCCCGATGTCGACCTATCCCAGCGGCTTTCCCTTCATGCGCATCGACCATGTGTTCGTGTCGCCGGGCATCAAGGTCACCAGGGTGGAGTCGCCTTTTGATCCGGAAGCCCGGAAGGCTTCGGATCACCTTCCCCTGGTGGTCGAGGTAGAGATTCCGCCTCGCGCCTGAGGACCTGTGTGGCCTCGTCGCTGTCGTCCGAGCCGTGCGTTCCCCGCACCGGAAGCGGCAGGCAGGCCATCGCCTGCTTGATCCGGTCGCGGCGGATCCAGGGCCGCCAGGCGTCCGACGCCGACAGGGGATCGCCCAGGCTCCAGCTGGCCACGAAGACGCTCAGCGGATCGAGCTTCTTCTGGTCGATAGGCAGCAGCCGGCGCGGGTGGCCGTCGAGGGCGTCGATGGCGCCGGACACCGAGCCGGCCTCGCGGATGGCCTCCTGGGTCTCGACCAGGCCGCGTCCGAAGTAGTGGCCGATCAGCATGGTGCGGAAAGCGGCGATGGTCCGGCGGGTTTCGGCGCCCTCGGCCCCTTCCGCCGCCTCGATCACCGCATCGACCTCGGTGTCCAGGCCGCCTGAGCGGTTGTTGAGGTTGGCCGACCCGATGCGCAGTATTTGGTCATCGAAGATCGACACCTTGGAATGGACGATGATCGGCTCGTCGTGCGCCGTGCGGGCCGTGAAGGCGCGGAAACGATGGTGCAGGTCCGACTGCTCCAGGCGGTTGATGGCACGGGAGCGGACGCTGTCCATGGTCATGCGGTCGAAGAAGCTGGGGCTGGCGCTGGGGCCGATGGTGATGACCTCGGGTCCGTCCGGCTCCTCCAGCCGCCGGCACAGGGCGGCGACGATCATCGGCGAGGCCAGGTACTGGTTTTCGAGGAAGATGCTGCGCCGGGCGCGGGCGATGCATTCCAGATGCAGCCGGTAGCCTTCCTGTGTCTCGGGAAGGTTTTTCCAGCGGGGCTGGGTTCGGGTCAGGGCGACCTCGACATTGACCAGGTCCTCGGCGAAGCCCTGGGGCCAGGGGGAGGTCTCGGCCATCTCGGGCATCGGCAGGTCGCCACCGCCGCTGTTGGCCCAGCGCTCGGCGAACAGCTCGGCGCAGCTCTGTGCCACCGGGCCCTCGGCCATCATCGCCACGTCGTGCCGGGCCGGATAACGCACCCCCCAGGGCAGGCGTCGGTTGGGATCCTCATCGAGGTGGTCGCAGGTGTCCCAGCGGTCGGCCCCGAGGTCGCCGCCGCTGATGAAGCTGAGCCGCCCGTCGATGACCAGCACCTTCTGATGGTGGCAGGCGCTGTTGGGCAGGCTGTTGTCGAGCCGGAACTTGACCGCCGAGCCTTCGAAATACTTCTTCGCCCGCTGGCCCGGAAAGCGCTGGGTCATGGCGATCATCGTCGGCATGTCCCAGGCCAGGATGCGCACATCGAGCGCCGGATTGAGCGCCGACAGCCGGCGCAACAGCTGGCCAAGGCGGTCGGGATTCTGCGGATCGCGGCTGCGTTCCACCCGGTCCGGTTCGAAGCGGGTCAGGGGGTCGAACACCCAGGCCAGCAGCCAGATCGAATGCTTGGCGCTGTTCATCGCCGCCTTGACGGCCGCGAAGTAGTCGGCCCCGTCGACGAGAAAGGCGACCCGGTCGGCCTGGTCGATGCGCCAGCAGGTGTCGCCCGGGATCAGCAGGGAATTGTCGCGGCTCATCCTGGCTCTCTGTCGCGTGGAGGCAGTCTAACGCGG
>JBKJSF010000017.1:0-3030 GCA_046595895.1 Caulobacter sp.
TGGTTCCGTCGAGGGTGGACAAGTCCAGGCTGGCGGCAAAGCCACCGACTTTGCCGCCAACCTGGACTTGTCCACCCTCGACGGAACCACCGGCTTCCGGATCAATGGCGAGGCGGCATACGACCTGAGCGGCGCCTCCGTCGCCTCGGCGGGCGATGTCAATGGCGACGGCTATGCCGACCTGATCATCGGAGCCAGTCGGGCCGACCCGAACGGAAGCACCAGCGGCGCCAGCTATGTTGTGTTCGGCAAGGCTGCCGGCTTTACGGCCAATCTGAACCTCTCCACCCTTGACGGGACCAACGGCTTCCAGATCAACGGCGAGACGGCATACGACTACAGCGGCGGTTCCGTCGCCTCGGCGGGCGATGTCAACGGCGACGGCTATGCCGACCTGATCATCGGGGCCCGCGGCGCCGACCCGAACGGCAACGCCTCCGGCGGCAGCTATGTTGTGTTCGGCAAGGCTGCCGGCTTCACGGCCAATCTGAACCTCTCCACCCTCGACGGGACCAACGGCTTCCAGATCAATGGCGAGGCGGCGTTCGACCTTAGCGGTTTCTCCATCGCTTCGGCGGGGGACGTCAACGGCGATGGCTATGCCGACCTGGTGATCGGGGCGCGGAGCGCCGACCCGAATGGGCTAAGTTACTCCGGGGCCACCTATGTCGTGTTCGGCAAGGCTACCGCCTTCACGGCCAATCTGAACCTCTCCACCCTCGACGGAACCAACGGCTTCCAGATCAACGGCGAGGCGTCATTCGACGAGAGCGGTTGGTCCGTCGCCTCGGCGGGCGATGTCAACGGCGACGGCTATGCCGACCTGATCATCGGGGCCACATACGCGGCCCCCAACGGCGTCTCCTCCGGCGCCAGCTATGTTGTGTTCGGCAAGGCCGCCGGCTTCACCGCCAACCTGAACCTCTCCGCCCTCGATGGAACCAACGGCTTCCAGATCAACGGTGAGGCGGCAAACGACTTCAGCGGCTACTCCGTCGCCTCGGCGGGCGACGTCAACGGCGACGGCTACGACGACCTCATTGTCGGGGCAAGGGGCTCGGACGCGAACGGCAGCAACACCGGCGCCAGCTACGTCGTCTTCGGTCGCGCCTCGGCGCCGGCCCCGGTCATCGAGGCCGGCACGGCCGGCAATGACAGCTACAGTGGCGGGGCGCTGGACGACCAGCTCAGCGGCCAGGGCGGCAATGACGTGCTCAACGGCCTGGGTGGCGACGACCTGCTCGACGGCGGCGACCTCTCCGATGTGCTGAACGGCGGCGACGGGGCCGACGACCTGGTCGGCGGCGGCGGCGGCGACATCCTCAGCGGCGACGCCGGGAACGACGACCTCGACGGCGGCGACGGGTCGGATAAGCTGTTCGGCGGAACCGGGGCGGATGACCTGGTCGGCGGGACAGGCAATGACCGCCTCGACGGCGGCGGCGACATCGACACCTTGAACGGCGGAGACGGCAACGATTATCTCGACGGCGGCTCGAGCGCCGACGTCATGACCGGCGGCCTGGCCAACGACATCTACATCGTCGATGACGCCGGCGATCAGACCATCGAATTGGCCAACGAAGGCTATGACATCGTCCGCACCGAACTGGACGACTGGGTGCTGGCCGACAACATCGAGGCCCTGCAGCTCCAGGGGTCCGCCGATATCGACGGCTCCGGCAATGCCGGCGCCAACAACCTCCAGGGCAATGCCGGGGCCAACGGCCTCGACGGTGGGGCGGGCGTCGACACCATCAACGGCAATGACGGCGACGACATCATCATCGGCGGGCTCGGCAACGATCTGCTGCGCGGCGGCATCGGGGCCGACAGCTTCGTCGTCGCCCACGTCGCCTCGGGCGTCCTCGAGACCGACCAGATCTACGATTTCTCCACCGCCGAGGACGACATCCTCGACCTCTCCGCGGCCTTCGCGGGCACGATCGAACTGGTCGGCGCCTTCAGCAAGACCGCCGGCGAGATGACCCTGACCTTCGCGAACGGCGTCACCACCCTGCGCCTCGACACCACCGGCGACGGCAAGACCGACTACCAGGTCAAGATCAACGGCGACGTCGCCGGCGACAGCGGCGGCTGGATGCTCTGACGCACAACCAGTGGGACAGGTTGGGGTCCAACCTGTCCCACCTTTCTGGCCGACCAGAACAGTGAAAAGTCGTTCGCAAATATTCCACTGTCGCCGAGCGGCGGTTTGCGATAACCTGAACTGGTGAGTCTCCCGCGAGGCTCCCCGCTAGTCACGGCAAGCTTGAGACAGCGTCGTCCCATCGCACCGAAACCCGCCGCTGTAGTCAGTAAAGAGTAAACCCCATGCCGTTCGACGCCGTCCTTGAACTGTCCTCGCTGGACGGAACCACAGGCTTCCAGATCAACGGCGTGGCGGCATTCGACCAGGGCGGATTCTCCGTCGCTTCGGCGGGCGACGTCAATGGCGACGGCTACGACGACCTGATCATCGGGGCCAGATATGCCGACCCGAACGGCTTCAGCTCCGGCGCCAGCTATGTGGTCTTCGGCAAGGCTGGCGGCTTCACCGCCAACCTCGAGCTTTCCACCCTGGATGGAACCAACGGCTTCCAGATCAGGGGTGAGGCGGCAGCCGACTTCAGCGGCTTCTCGGTCGCCTCGGCAGGCGACGTCAATGGCGACGGCTACGACGACCTGATCATCGGTGCCCGGGGGGTGGATCTGAACGGCTACGCTTCCGGCGCCAGCTATGTGGTGTTCGGCAAGGTCGGAGGCTTTACCGCCAACCTGAACCTTTCCACCCTCGACGGAAGCAACGGCTTCCAGATCAACGGCGAGATTGCAAACGACTACAGCGGCTGGTCCGTGGCCTCGGCGGGAGACGTCAATGGCGACGGCTACGATGACCTGATCATCGGAGCCAGGCTTGCCGATCCGAACGGCACCAGCTCCGGCGCAAGCTATGTCGTGTTCGGTCAGGTCTCGGGATTTGCAGCCAACCTCAACCTTTCCACTCTAGACGGCGCGAATGGCTTCCAG
>JBKJSF010000207.1:0-19805 GCA_046595895.1 Caulobacter sp.
TCAGGCTGTCAGCGAATTGTGACCCGGTGATCCGTTCGACGTTGGTGATGGTGTCCATCCCCTCGCCGGTGTTCTGGGCCGTGGTGATCTGCAGATTGACCGTCACGCCGTTGGCGGAGCTGAAGTAGTCAACACCATCAGTCCCGTTCCCGCCGTTCAGGATGTCGTCGCCAAGGCCGCCGTTCAGGTTGTCGTCCTGGTCCCCGCCTTCCAGCGTGTCATTGCCGGCGCCGCCGCGCAGGTTGTCGAACCCGGGCCCGCCCGCGATGCTATCGTCACCGTCGCCGCCGTCGATATAGTCGTTGCCGCCGTTGCCGGTCAGCACGTCGTCGCCATCGTTACCGAAGAGGGAGTTGTCCTGGCCGTCGCCGATCAGGGTGTCATTGTGGGCCGAGCCGGCGAGGCTTTCGATGCCCTGCAGCCAATCGAAGCCGCCGCCGCCGGTGTCTTGATACCAGTCCTGATTGTTGAGATCGACGGTCACGGCCGAGGGCGCGTCATAATAGACCGCCTGGTCAGCGTAGCCCTGGGCCCCGCCAAGGAGGATATCTTCGCCGGCGCCGCCCTGCAGTTGATCATCGCCATCTTCGCCGATCAGGGTATCGTCGCCGTCCCCGCCCTTCAGAAAATCCTGGCCCGCCCCGCCTTCCAGGCGATCGGCGCCCGCGCCGCCGTCAAGGAAATCGGTGCCGTCGCCGCCGGACAGAACGTCGTCGGCGTCGCCGCCGTTGAGGCTGTCATCACCCCCAAGGCCGCGGATATCGTCTTCTCCGGCCGTGCCGGCCAGGTTGTCGGCGCCGGCCGTCCCGTCGATCTGCTGGCCCGGCGTGGCCGAGAGCGCCACGGTCTGGTCCGAGAACTCTACGAACTCGATATCCTTCAGGGTATCGACGCCTTCCGGGCCGGTGATGGTGGTGACGTTGCCGCTGGTGGTGATGGTGTAGGCTGAGCGCAGGCCGCTGTAGACGGCCGTGTCCGGCCCGCCGCCTCCCGGCGCCGAGGTCGGAAAGCTGCCGCCCTGGATCTGGTCGTCCCCGAGACCGCCGGTGATCCGATCGGCCCCTTGGCCGCCGTAGAGGAAGTCGTTGCCGTCGCCGCCATCAAGAACGTCGCGACCCTCACCGCCGGAGAGCAGGTCGCTGTCGAGGCCGCCGTTGAGCGTGTCGTCACCCGCCTCGCCGTAGAGGTCGTCGTTGCCGGCTCCGCCATTCAGCGTGTCGGCCCCGGCGCGTCCAGCCAGAAAGTCGGCCCCTTCGTCGCCCTTCAGAGTGTCATCACCCTCGTCGCCGTAAAGAATGTCAAACTCGGGGCCACCGCTGACGATATCATTGCCGTCGCCCGCATTGACCGTGTCGCGGCCTTCGCCTCCGGTGATGGTGTCGTTGTCCAGGGTTCCGACCAAAGTGTCGTCGCCGCTCGTGCCCGTTATGTCAGCCATGGTGAAAGTCCCCGTGAACCCGGCTCACCCGGCGATTGGCCGGCAGAGCACCGTGATGATTGGCGGCGGTCCGGACGCACAGGATTCCCCCCGATGCATTGGGCCTTACAGTCGGCCGCTTTGGGCGGCGTTTCGTACGCTCAGGGAGGTTTGGACTTTCCGAACCGAGTTGTCATAACGTCGTTCTGAAGAATCTCTGAAGGGTTGGGGGATGGCCCGAGCAAGCTCCATGGAAGGGGAAAGCCTGTCCCGGCGCCGCTGGTCGTTTGGCGCCTGCACGTTTGACGAGGCCAGCTGGTCGCTGACTGTGGACGGGCGTCGCGCGCCGATGGAGGCAAAGCCGCTTGAGCTGCTTCGCGAGCTGCTTGTTAGCGCGGGGAGCGTCGTTTCAAAGGACGAGTTGCTCGACCGGATCTGGCCCGGTGTCACGGTCGTCGAAGCATCCCTGCCGACGGCGGTCTACAAGCTTCGCACCGCAATGTGCGACAATCGACAGGGGGCGCCGATCATCGAGACGGTGCCGGGTCGCGGCTACCGTATTGTCACTCCCGTCACCGTGGAGGATGTGCCCGCGCCCGGCGCGGAGTTGATTGCCGCACCAGCGCCTGTCCCCGGATCAGGGCAGATCGGGCGATATGGCTGGCGCCAGATGAGGGCGGTGCTGGGTGTGGCTGCGATCGCCACGCTCCTGCTTGCCGCCGTTCCCCTGTACGAGACTATTCGCCCGGCCCGGAAAGTTTTCACCAGCCAGGAGGTTTCGAGCGCCCTGCGCCAGCTTGACGTCGAGGCGGTCGAAGACATGCTTGCAGCCAACTGGGATCCGAACTCCTTCACGGGCTCCGAAGGAAATCGCGCGCTCCATACGCTCATGGAAATCTGCGAATGGGACCGTGGACACGACCGGCGGCGCCTGCTCCTGATGGCGCGCACCCTGATCGAGGGCGGGGGCAGGCTGGACCTCCGTAACGCCTGGGGAGACACGCCTTATTCGATTGCAGCTGCGCCGCGCTACTGTGGCTCGGATCACCCGGTAACGCAGAGCCTGCGCGAAACGTGCTTCTCAGGGTTTCGTCCGCTGGGCGAACGCTGTCTGGCCACCTATCAGCTAAAGAGCGATGCAGCACAGGAACCGGTAACTGCATCGGCAGCAGTTCGCTAGCCGGGGCGCGGTCGCGGCGCGGCGCGGCAGGAACCGCCGGGGCTGCACCCGGGAGGGTAGCGGCGGCTTCCGCTAAGCCGCCTGGCTGGCAAGGCATCATGCCTCGACACCGGCCCTGACGCGCCCCTCCAGGTCGGCGGCCGTCCTGCGAGCCCTGGCGCTGGGAGCGGACGGGCGAGCCGGTCCTTCCGGAAAACCCCTGAGACAATGAAAAATCCCCCGGCGACGGCTCGCCGGGGGATTGATCAAGACCCGTCCGCTTTCGACTAAAGCAGGAAGTCCAGGTTGTTCAGGGCCTGGACGCCGGTGATCTGCACCTCGAAGTCGACAACGCCGTCGCCGTTGACGTCGCCCTGGACCAGGGTGTCGCTTCCCGTCACCTGCCAGCGCACCTCGCCAACTCCGCCGCCAGTGAAGGCGCCGTTGCCGAGGAAGACGAAGGCGTCATCCGCCCCTCCGGCAATGGCGTCGATCGCGCGCAGATCGATGACGTCGGCGGCGTCCCAGTCCGTGATGATGTCGCGGTTGCCGGACCCGACGCCGGTGTCGGCGGCGGTCTGGAGCACGAACACGTCACGGGCCGCGCCGCCCGACAGGATGTCGACGCCGAGGCCGCCGTAGAGGGTGTCTCCGCCCGCCTCGCCGTACAGGAAGTCGTTGCCGTCCTCGCCGTAGAGCTTGTCGTTGTCGAGGCCGCCGTAGAGGCTGTCTCCGCCGAAGCCGCCGCGCAGGGTGTCGCCGCCGGCCTCGCCGTAGAAGGTGTCCGCCGATGCCCCGCCGATCATCGTGTTGATGAGGGCGTTGCCTGTGCCGGTGAAGGCGCCGCTCCCGACGAATTGCAGGACTTCGACTTCGGCTGCCATGACGTAGCTCGAAGCGGTGACGCGGACGTTGTCCGTCCCGCCGGCCGCCAGTTCGACAACCACGTCGCCCGCGTCATCGATGACATAGGTGTCGTTGCCGATGCCGCCGGTCATGGTGTCGGCGCCCGTCCCGCCATCGAGGGTGTCGTTGCCGTCCTCGCCGTTCAGGGCATCGACGCCGCCACCGCCGTTCAGCGTATCGCTGCCGAGGCCGCCTGACAGCGTGTCGCCGTTGGCCCCGCCGGTGATGGTGTTGGCAAGGTCATTCCCAACACCGGTGAAGGCTCCGGCGCCGATGTAGATCAGCTCCTCGACATTGACCGCCAGGCTGTAGCTGGCCAGGGTGGTGCGCACCCTGTCGATGCCGGAGGTTCCGCCGGCCGCTTCGGTGACCACGTCGCCGGCGTCGTCGACCACATAGGTGTCCGCGCCATTGCCGCCGATCAGCGCATCCGCGCCCGCGCCGCCGTCGAGGACGTCGGCGCCCTCACCGCCTTGCAGGTTGTCCGCGCCGCCGCCGCCATTCAGCGTGTCGTCGCCGGCCAGACCCTTCAGGAAGTCGTTGCCATTGCCGCCCGTGAGGACGTTGGCGACGGTGTTGCCGGTCAGGGAGACAGCACCGCCGCCGATGTAGGTGGCGTTCTCCAGCCCTGCCGCAAGGGTGAGGTTGAAGGTGGTCAGGACAGTGTCCAGGCCGGAGCTGTCAGTGATCGTGTCACCGGCGTTGTCGACATAGTAGGTGTCGTTGCCCGCCCCGCCGTCCATGGCGTCGGCCCCGGCGCCGCCGTTGAGGATGTCGTCACCGCCAAGGCCGCTGAGCGTGTCATTGCCCGCCCCGCCGGTGATGATGTTGTTCACCGTATTGCCCGTGCCCACGAAGTTCCCGGCGCCGGTGAAGGTCAGGTTCTCCAGAGCCGCGGCCAGGGTGTAGCTGTTCAGCTTGGACAGGACCGTATCGACCCCCGCCCCGGTTTCGACGATGGCGTCCCCGGCGTTGTCGACGACGTAGGTGTCGTCGCCCATGCCGCCCTGAAGGGAGTCAGCCCCAGCCCCGCCGTCGAGGACGTTGTTCTGAGCGTTGCCGATCAGGATGTTGTCCAGCCCGTTGCCGGTCGCCGCGATGGCGACGCCGGTCAGGGTCAGACGCTCGACCTCTGCCCCGAGGGCGAAGTCGACGCTGGACTGGACGGTGTCGATGCCGCCGCCGGCCAGTTCGGTCACCGTATCGCCGGCGTTATCGACGATGTAGGTGTCCGCGCCCAGCCCACCGGCCATGGCGTCGGCCCCGAGGCCGCCGTTCAGGACGTTGGCCGCGCCGTTGCCGGTCAGGCTGTTGTTCAGCTCGTTGCCGGTCAGGCTGACCGCCGTGATGCCGATGGCGACCATGTTCTCGACCGAGACGCCGGCGGCCAGCACAAAGGAGGCGCTGGCCTCGACGGTGTCAGTCCCCTGGCCCGCCAGTTCGACGACGATGTCGCCGGCCGAACCGACCACGTGGGTATCGTCGCCGAGCCCGCCGATGGTCGTGTCCGTGCCCGCCAGGCCGTCGAGACGGTCATTGCCTGCCCCGCCGGTGATGGTGTTGCCGAGGCTGGTGCCTGTGCCGGTGAAGTTCCCCGTGCCGGTGAAGGTCAGGTGCTCCAGCGAGGTCGAGCCCAGCGCATAGGTGTTGAGCGTAGTCTGCACCGTGTCGACGCCGCCGCCGAGGTCGGAAATGGTGTCCCCGACATTATCGACGACGTAGGTGTCGTCGCCCGCTCCGCCCTGCAGGATGTCGGCCCCGAGGCCACCATCCAGGACGTTGGCCGAAGCGTTACCGACCAGGGTGTTGTCGAGGGCGTTGCCCGTGCCGTTGACCGCGCCGGCCCCAGCCAGCAGGACCAAGCGTTCAAGGTTGTCGCCCAGGGTGTAGCTGCCGCTGGCCACCTCGACGGTGTCCATCCCTTCGCCGGTCAGTTCGGTGATCAGATCGCCGGCCGTGACGCGGAAGGTGTCGTTGCCCGCGCCGCCGATCAGTTCGTCGATGCTCAGCCCGCCATCCAGGATGTCGTTGCCGAGCCCGCCGACCAGGCGGTCCTGACCTGTCGTGCCGGTCAGGGTGTCGTTGCCGTTCTGGCCCTGCAGGTCGGCCGCGACCGCCGCCCCGCCGTTGACGGCGTCGACAACGTTGGTGGTGACCACCGTGGCGACGTTGACCGCGCCGGCCTTGCGACCGTCGGGGCCATCGGCCAGGTACTCGAAGCTGGCGTTCGGGCCGGTGGCGGTGATGTGCAGTCGCCCACCGATGATTTCCACCGTCGCATCGACCACATTGCGCACGCCGGTGACGGTGTAGCCGTTCGGCAGACCGTCGTTGGCCAGCAGGACCTCCGCCTTGAGGTCCGATTGCAGACCGCGGGTGACGGTCAGGCTGTCGGCCGCCAGGGTGACCGGCAGCAGGTCTTCGGCCGTCGCCGTGCCGTCGGCGAACTGGAAGAACTCGACGTTGCTTACGACGTCCGTACCGTCGTTGCCGACGAGGTCGGTGATGGTGACGCTGCCGTCGCCGTTCACGACGATCGCGTAGTCAGCCATCTGGCCGCCGAACACGGCGGTGTCGCTGTCGGCCCCGCCGTCCAGGGTGTCGTTGCCGAACGCCCCGTTCAGGATGTCGTCGCCGGCCCCGCCATTGAGGGTGTCGTTACCTTTGAGGGTCGCGTTGTTGTAGGTTGCCGCCGCGTTGGTGAAGGTGGTGATCGGACCCGCAAAGCCTGTGGTGCTGGAGGCGACGGTAACACCGTCCCCAAGCAGGATGTCATTCCCCGCCGCGCCGTTGAGGGTGTCGTCGCCGGCAAAGCCCGCCAGGGTGTTGGCGCCGCCGTCGCCGGTGATGGTGTCGGCGAGCCGCGACCCCGAGACGTTCTCGAAGCCGCTCAGGGTGTGGCTGCCCTGTTCGGTGTCTTGCGCGCCGCCCTGCAGGGCGAGATTCAGGGTGATGCCGGCGGCCGTAATGTCGGTGCCGTTGCCGTTGTAGCTGACGGTGTCGACGCCATCGCCGCCAACGAGCGTGTGAACACCGGTCCCGACCTGGATGAGGTCGTTGCCGCCCTGGCCGTCGATGGTGTCGTTGCCCGTGGCGCCGGATCCGTTGGAGCCGCCCCACAGCCAGTTGTCGCCGCCGTCGCCGGTCAGGGTGTCGCTGAGGTGGGTGCCGGAAACCTGCTCGATGCCGATCAGGATATCCATGCCGTGGCCGGTGTTCTGGGCCGTGCCCTGCAGGCGCAGGTCGACAGTGGCGCCGACGACGACGTCAACGCCGGGGTTGATCCCGTAGGCCGCCCGGTCGATGCCGTCGCCGCCATCCAGGGTGTCGTCGTTCTCGCCCCCGCGGATGATGTCATCGCCCTCGCCGCCTTCGACGAGGTCGTTGCCCCAGTTGCCGCCGAGGGAGTCATGGCCGACGCCGCCGATCAGGTGGTCATCGCCGTCCCAGCCGAACGCCGCGTCGTTGCCGGCGCCGCCGTCGAGGGTGTCGTTGCCGGCGTGGCCGTCGAGGTAGTCGTTGCCGTCGCCCCCTTCGACCTGGTCGTCGCCGGCGTTGGCCGCGACCGTGTCATTGCCGCCGAGGCCGAGGATGTAGTCGGCGTTGCCAGTGCCGTTGATGGTCTCGCCGTTGTTCGTGCCGACGATCGGCGCCGACAGGGCCACCGTCTGGTCGGAGAACTGCAGGAACTCGACGTTGGTCACCGTGTCCGCGCCGTCCGGTCCGTTGACGGTCCAGGTGTAGGCCCCGGTGCGGGTGATGGTGTAGGCGCTGCGCAGGCCGGAGAAGACGGCCGTGTCGCTGTCGACGCCGCCGTCCATCAGGTCGTTGCCGCCGCCTCCGACCAGGGTGTCATTGCCGTCGCCGCCGTCCAGGGTGTCAGCCCCGCTCAGAGTCGGCTCGGCGTCGGTCAGCGCCGCATCGTTGACGGTGATGATGGGGCCGGAGAGGCCAAACGGGCTGTCCAGCCTGACTTCGCCGTCGCCGAGCAGCACATCGGCGCCGCCGGCTCCGCTCAGGCTGTCGTCGCCGGCCGCGCCGGCGAGGACGTTGGTCGCGCTGTCGCCAGTGAGGTTGTCGGCGAACGCCGAACCGGAGACGTTCTCGAAGCCGTTCAGAACCGTCAGGCCCTGTTCGGTGTCCTGCGAGCCGCCCTGCAGGCCCAGGTCAACCGTGACCCCTGCGGACGTGATGTCCGTGCCATTGCCGTCGAAGCTGACGGTGTCGATCCCGTCGCCACCCTGCAGGTCGTGGTTGCCGTTGCCGACCTGGATCAGGTCGTTGCCGCCCTGGCCGTCGATCGTGTCGTTGCCGGTCACGCCGGTGCCGTTGGAGCCGCCCCACAGCCAGTTGCCGTTGTCATCACCGGTGATGACGTCGTCGAACTGGTTGCCCGAGACGTTCTCGATGCCGATCAGGGTGTCCATCCCGTGACCGGTGTCCTGGGCCGTACCCTGCAGGCGCAGGTCGACGGTGACACCCGACTGCACGTCGCCGGCGCTCAGGGAGAAGGCCGCCCGATCGTTGCCGGCGCCGCCGTCCACGGTATCGTCGCCGTCGTTGCCGCGGACGAAGTCGTCGCCGTCGCCGCCGCGGACGATATCGTTGCCAAGGCCGCCGGCCACGAAGTCAGCGCCCGCGCCGCCGTTCAGTTCGTCGTCGCCCTGACCGCCCTGGATCCCGTCATTGCCGTCGAGACCGTTGATCAGGTCCGCGCCGGAGGTCCCCGAGAGGCTATCGTCCGCGCTGGTGCCGTTAATGACGTTCACGCTGAGCGAGTACTTCACGTCGGAGAACTGGGCGAACTCCATGCCGACCAGCGTGTCCGACCCGTCCGGGCCGCTGACAGTCCAGGTCGTGTCGTTGACCCGGGTGATGGTGTAGGCCGAACGAACGCCGCTGTAGAAGGCGGTGTCGCTATCGGCGCCGCCCTCCAGGGTGTCGTTGCCCGCGCCGCCGGTCAGCAGGTCGTCACCGCCAGCGCCGACGATGCGGTCATCGCCCTCGCCGCCGTCCAGGGTGTCGGCGCCATTGTCGGCCGGGTTGCCAAATTGGGCCCCCACGTCCTCGTAGAGCACGATCGGGCCGGAGGCGCCGAAAGTTCCGAAGCTCTGGTAGTGGATACCGTCGCCGAGCAGGACGTCATTGCCCTGGCCGCCCGACAGGGTGTCGGCGCCGGCGCTGCCGCTGAGGGTGTTGGCGTTCGCATCGCCGGTCAGGGTGTCGTTGTAATCCGAACCACTGAGGTTCTCGATGTTCGACAGGGTGACCGAACCGCTGCCCGTCGTCTGAGCCGCGCCCTGGGTCGCCAGGGTGGCGTTCACGGCGTTGAGCGCAAAGTTGAAGCTCACGGTGTCGATGTCTGTGCCGCCGTCCAGGATGTGGTCGCCGTTGCCGACCTCCAGCACGTCGTTGCCCGCGTCGCCGCTCAGGGTGTCTGTCCCGCCGACGCCGGCCAGGAAGTTGTCCGCCGCGTTGCCGGTGATGGTGTCGCTGTAGATCGAGCCGGTGACATGCTCGATGCCGGTGATGGTATCGAGGCCGTGGCCGGTGTCCTGGGCGGTGGTGATGCGCAGGTCGAGGGTCGAGCCGGTCTGCGGATCGGCCGAGGTGACACCGACCGCCAGCCGGTCAATGCCGTCGCCACCGTCGATGACGTCGCTGCCTTCGCCGCCGGTGAGGAAGTCGTTGCCCAGGCCGCCGGAGATGTTGTCATCGCCGTTCTGCCCGCGCACGGCGTCATCGCCATCGCCCGCGCTCAGCGTATCATTGCCGTTCTGGCCGTTGAGGCTGTTGTTGTTGGCGTCGCCGGTCAGGGTGTCGTTGAAACTGGAGCCGGACAGGTATTCGATATTGCTGAGGGTATCGTTGCCCCAGCCGGTGTTCTGCGCCTGGCCTTGCAGCAGGAGGCTGACGGTCACCGCGTTGGTGGCGTCACCCCAGGTCGCCACGTCGCCACCGGCCCCACCGTCGATCGTGTCATCGCCCAGGCCGCCGGTCAGCTGGTCGTCGCCGCCGTTGCCGAGCATGGTATCGTTGCCGGCCCCGCCGAAGTTGAAGTTGCCGACGCCGTCGCCGATCAGCGTATCGGCGCCGCTGCCGCCGTTGACATTCTCCATCCCGTTCAGGGTGTCATTGCCCCAGCCGGTGTTCTGGGCGGCGCCCTGGATGTTGAGATCGACGGTCACCGCGACGTTGGCGTCGCCGTAGTTGGCCGTGTCGAAGCCGGCCCCGCCGTTGAAGGTATCGTTGCCGAGCCCGCCCTGCATGTTGTCATTGCCACCCTCGCCGTTGAGGACGTCGTCGCCGTTCAGGCCGTTCAGGAAGTTGGCGAGGCCGTCCCCCGTCAGGGTGTCGCCAAATCCGGAGCCGGTGAGGTTCTCGATGCCGTTGAGCGTGTCAGAACCGGCCGAGCCGGTGTTCTGGGCCTGGCCCTGAAGCAGCAGGCTGACGGTGACACCGGCTGCGGCGCCGTTGTAGCTGGCGTTGTCCACACCGGCCCCGCCATTGAGGGTGTCATTGCCCAGGCCGCCGACCAGGGTGTCCGCTCCACCATCCCCGTTGATCACATCGTCGCCGGCGGCGCCGTCGAGGAAGTTGCTCCCTGCGTCGCCGGTGAGCGTATCGTTGTGGGCCGAGCCGCCGAGCTGTTCGAAGCCGGTGAGGGTATCGAGGCCCGCCGCCCCGGTGTTCTGGGCCGCGCCCTGCAGCAGCAGGCTGACGGTAACCCCGGCCGTGGAGTCGTAGTACTGGGCCATGTCGCCCGTGCCGACGCCGCCATCCAGGGTGTCGTCGCCGAGACCGCCGAGCAGGAAGTCGTTCGCATCGCCGCCCGAGACGGTGTCATTGCCGGCCCCGGCATTGACGTTGTCGCTGCCGCCGAGCCCGGAGATGACGTCATTGCCGGCCTGGCCGTCGATGAAGTTGTTGCCGCTGTTGCCGGTCAGGGTGTCGCCGAACTGCGACCCGGTGATCTGTTCGACGTTGGTGATGGTGTCCATCCCCTCGCCGGTGTTCTGGGCCGTGAGGATCTGCAGATCGACCGTCACGCCGTTGGCGGCGCTGAAGTAGTCGACCCGGTCGGTTCCGTTTCCGCCGTCGAGGGTGTCGTCGCCGAGGTCGCCGCGCACCGTATCGTTGTCGTCGCCACCCATGACGATGTCGTTGCCGTTACCGCCGACCAGGTAGTCAGCCCCGGCCGCGCCGTTGAGGGTATCGTCGCCCCCCATCCCAGAGAGTTGGTTGGCGAGGCCGTCGCCGGTCAGCGTATCGTTGTAGAGGTTGGAGCCGGTGATGTTCTCGATGCCTGACAGGGTGTCGGCGCCTTGCCCGGTGTTCTGAGCCCCGGCAAGGCCGAGGTTCACAGTCACGCCGTTCGCCGCGTCGAAGTAGTCGGCCCGATCCTGCGATCCGGCCCCGCCGGTCAGGATGTCGTCGCCCAGGCCGCCATTGAGAGTGTCGTCCTGGTCGCCGCCGTCCAGCGAATCATTGCCGGTCCCGCCCCGAAGGTTATCGAAGCCCGCGCCGCCTGCGATGGTGTCGTCGCCACCATCGCCGTCGATATAGTTGTTCTGGCCATCGCCGGTCAGGGTGTCGCCGAAGTTATGCGACCCGCTGATGTTCTCGACATTGGTGATGGTGTCGATGCCCTGACCGGTGTTCTGGCCCGTCCCCTGCAGGGTCAGGTTCACCGTCACGCCGCCGAGCGCGTTGTAGTAGCCCACGCCGTCGGCCGTACCGGCTCCGCCGTCCATCGTGTCGTCGCCCTCGCCACCCTCGAGGAAGTCGTTGCCGGCGTTGCCGGCCAGAACGTCGTTGCCGGCGCCGCCGAAGATGTAGTTGTCGCCGCCGTTGCCGGTCAGGGTGTCATTGAAGTTCGAGCCGCCCAGCCCCTCGATGCCGTTCAGGGTGTCCATGCCGGCGCCCAGGGTGTCCTGCGCCACGCCCTGGACATTGAGGTCGACGGTCACGGCCGAGGCGGCGTTATAATAGACCGCCTGATCGTTGTAGCCCTGCGTTCCGCCGTTCAGCGTGTCGGCGCCGGCCCCGCCCTGCAGCCGGTCATCGCCGCCTTCGCCATTCAGGACATCGTCGCCGTCGCCGCCATCGACATAGTCATTGCCTTCGCCCGCGTTGACCGTGTCCGCGCCGCCCAGGCCCTGGATGTTGTCGTCGCCGGCCGTGCCGGGGATGGTGTCGTTGCCGCTGGTGCCGGTGATGTCAGCCATGGTGATGTTTCCCTATGAACGCGGGTCGGCCGGCGCGCGGCCGACGACAAATTTTGATGATTGGCGGGAGAGCCCCGTCCCTTTGGACAGCAGGGTTCGCTCAGGCGTGGCGTCGGCGCCATCCCCATTTGCGGTATGTCGAACGCAGACGCAGGGCGCCGCGAGCGGGTCTATGGACAGCAAGCCGAGAAAGCCCCCGAACCGGCGCCCCCAAGCGCCGCAGAGGGCACGGAGCCACGGCTGACGACGGGGTGCAAGGCGCGATTGGGCGCAACGCCCGGTTTGGGTCGAATACTCATCCCTGGCTTGCATAACTCAATCCTCGGGAGGTCGTCGGAACCTGCGGAACCCTCATGGCTTAAAGCCATATGATCATACGCACCCTTCCGGCCGTGACCGCCGTCACGCTTCTGCTCGCCGCCTGTGGCCAGGCCACCGACAAGGCCGAAGGTCCGGCCATTCCGCCGCAGGAGGCCTCCCCGGTCCCGTCGCCGCAGCTGGCCGGCGGGCTGACTCCCGGCGACGTCAACCAGGCCCTGTTCGCCGCCGTGCCACAGCAGGAGGCGGTGCGCACCCCGGCCGTGCTGCGCGCCCAGATCCTGCTCGACCGGGCCCGCTTTTCGCCCGGCGTCATCGACGGCACGGCGGGCGAGAATGTGCGCCAGGCAGTGGCCGCCTATGAGGAGGCCAATGGGCTTCCCGTCGATGGCGAGATGGACGAACAGGTGTTCGCCAAGCTGACGGCGGCCGACGACCGGCCGGTGCTGGTCGACTACGTCATCACCGCTGATGACGTGAAGGGTCCCTTCGTCACCCTCGGCGACAAGATGACCGAGCAGGCCAAGCTGCCGACCATGGGCTTTGAGAACGCCATCGAGGCCCTGGCCGAGAAGTTCCACATGACCCAGGAATTGCTGGAGCAGCTCAACCCCGGCGTCGATTTCGCCAGCGCCGGCGCAAAGATTTCAGTCGCCCAGGTCGGCGACGACGCCCTGGCTGGCGATGTGGCGCTGATCGAGGTCGACAAGGCCGACAAGGCGCTGCGGGCCTTTGACGCCAGCGGCAAGCTCTTGGCCTTCTACCCCTCGACCATCGGCAGCGACGAGCGTCCGGCGCCCGAGGGCCTGCTCAAGGTCACCGGCGTGGCCCAGGACCCGACCTACACCTTCGACCCCAAGCGGTTGACCTACAGCCAGCCGGGCGTGAAAGGGAAGCTGACCCTGCCGGCCGGGCCGAACAATCCTGTCGGCAGCGTCTGGATCGCATTGAGCAAGGAGACCTTCGGGATCCACGGCTCTGACGAGCCCAAGGAGATCGGCAAGAAGTTCAGCCACGGCTGCATCCGGCTGACCAACTGGGACATCGAGGAGCTGGCCAGCAAGACCAAGGCCGGGGTGAAGGTCAGTTTCATCGAGGCTTCGGCCGGCGGCCTGCGCGAAGAGCAGGCCAAGGCGAAACCGAAGGCCAAGACCTAGTTTTAGTTTAAAGTTGGGACGCGTTGGAATCCAACGTGTCCCAGTTTTATCTAGCGGCCTGCATTTCGAGCCGGGCGATGAAGTCGCGGGGCCCGAGCGGCCGGCCGGTTCGTTCGGCGTCGCGGATGGCGGCCAGGTCCGGCTCCGAAAGGTCCATGCCCAGAAAATCGCGCCAGTCCGGATAGCGATCCAACAGCCCGGCGATGGCGGTCAGTCCGTCGGGCCGCCGCTCCAGATGCGCCCGGGCGCTGGACCAGGGCCAGTCATCCGGCTGACCGACGAGGCGGGCACGGACCGGGTTCAGATCAACATAGCGCGCCGCCGCGGCCAGATGTGCCTCATCCATGGCCGCCGAGGAAAACCGGCCCTGCCAGAGGAAGCCCGTCCAGCCCTCCCGGCGATTGATCCGCACGGTATAGCGCCGGTGCGTTTCCATCAGCGCCGCGCCGAGCGCCGTCTTTGTGGCGGGCACGAGGATGAGATGGACATGGTTGGGCATCAGACACCAGGCCAGGACCTCCACTGCATGGGCGGCGCATCGGTCGGCCAGCAGGTCGCGGTAGGCGATGTAATCGTGGTCGCTGAAGAAGGTCGGCTGGCGGCGATTGCCGCGCTGGGTCACATGATGCGGCAGACCCGGCGCCACGAGGCGAGCGGTACGAGGCATTCTGGTGCTCCCCGAGTGAACAAAACACGAACAATGTTACTTGAAATCACCGGATGGGCAAGAGGGAAGAGAGATGGGACACGTTGGATTCCAACGTGTCCCAGTTTCCAAAATTCACCGGAGCCTCACCCCTTGCTGCTTTCCGACGCCCTGCGCGCCCGTCGCTCCATCCGCGCCTTCAGGCCCGACCCGGTCCCCGAGACGCTGGTCCGCGAACTTCTCGATGAGGCCCGGCTGGCCCCCTCTGGCACCAACATTCAGCCCTGGAAGGTGCATGTCGTGGCCGGCGCGGCGCGCGAGCGGCTGGAGCGCGAGGTGCTGGCCCACCGCGAGACCGACCCCGCCGACAACGGCGCGGAGTTTCCCCGCCGGGCCGGGGCGCGGCGCGATCCCTATCTGGCCCGCATGCGGACCCTCGGCAAGGCGATGTATGGCCTGCTGGAGATCCCCAAGGGCGACCAGGCGGCGAACTGGCGCCAGTGGGGGCGTAACTACCAGTTCTTCGACGCCCCGGTCGGGCTGATCTTCACCATCGACAGCGACCTGGACGCCATGAGCTTCCTGGACATCGGCATGTTCATCCAGTCCCTCATGCTGGCCGCCGCCGCCCGCGGTCTGGGGACCTGCGCCCAGGGGGCGTGGAACAACTACTGGACGGTGACCAAGGCGGTGCTGGGCGTGCCGGACGAGCAATACGTCGTGTGCGGACTATCGCTCGGCTGGCCGGACGAGACGGCGGCGGTCAACACCCTGGTGGCGGACAGGGAACCCGTCGAGGGGTTTGCGGTGTTCCACGGCTTCTGAGGGTTGAAGTCGGGACAGGTTGGATTCCAACGTGGTCCAATTTCCCCGGTTTCCCGCCACCATGCAGAGTTGTTGACCTCGCTGTCCTCTGCCACCATCACCGAACGGCGGTCTGGGGGACAGGCGGGTGGCGGACGGATCGGCAGCGGCGGGCGGGCGGTATCGCGCCTTCATCAGCTACAGCCATCGCGACGCCCTTTTCGCGGCGCGCCTGCACCGGCGGCTGGAAGGCTATGTCCTGCCCAGGCGGCTGGGGGCCGGCCGCCGGCTGACGCCGATCTTCAAGGACCGCGAGGAGCTCCCCGCCGCCCATGATCTCAGCGCCCAGGTGCGGGCCGCCTTGGCGGTGTCGGACTGCCTGATCGTCGTCTGCTCGCCCGATGCCGCCGCCTCGCCCTGGGTCGGCCGGGAGATCGAGCTGTTCCGCGAACTGCACCCGGACCGGCCGATCCTGTCGGCGCTGATCCGGGGTGAGCCGGCGGAGGCCTTTCCACCGGCCCTGTCCGACGGCGGCGCCGAACCCCTGGCGGCGGATTTCCGCAAGGAGGGCGATGGCGAGCGGTTGGCGTTGCTCAAGATGGTTGCGGGGATCGCCGGCGTCGGGGTGGATCAGCTCGTGCAGCGCGACGCTCAGCGCCGCCTGCGCGCCGTGATGGCGGTCACGGCGGCGGCCGTGGCGGCGATGTTAGCCATGGGAACGATGACGGCCTTCGCCCTCCAGGCCCGGGCCGAAGCCGAACGGCAGCGGGCCGAGGCGGAGGGGCTGGTGGAGTTCATGCTGACCGACCTGCGCCAGGAGCTGAAGGGTGTCGGCCGGCTGCCGGTCATGGCCTCGGTCAACCAGCGCGCCCTCCACTATTTTCAGAACCAGCCTCTCGACCGACTGCCGGACGGCGCGCTGGAACAGCGGGCGCGCCTGCTGCTGGCCATCGGCGAGGACGAAGCCGCTCAGAACCGGCTCGATGCGGCCAGCGCCCAGTTCGACGAGGCCTGGCGGGTGACTGGTCGCCTGTTGGCCAAGGCGCCGGACAATCCTGATCGCCTGTTCGCTCACGGTCAGAGCGCCTACTGGCGCGGCTATATCCATTATCGGCGGCGGGAGACCGCGGCGGCGCGCGAGGACTGGCGGATGTATCGCGCGCTGTCGCGGCGCCTGGAACGGGCCGAACCCGGCGCCGTGCGCGCATTCCGCGAACTTGCCTACGCTGACGGCAACCTCTGCACCCTTGCGGTCGAGCAGGAGGTCGATCTCGATCAGGCGCTGGCGCGGTGCCGCAGCGCCATGAACGAGATGGCGCAGGCCCAGGCGCTGAAGCCGGCTGACGTCGGGCTGGCGCTGGATATGGCAACCCGCTGGGCCTGGCTGGCTGACGTGCAGGTCAAGCGCAAGGACTACGGCAATGGCCGCCTCAGCCGCATGACCCAGGCCGGAATTCTGACAAGACTGCTCGACAGCGACCCGCTCAACGCCGAGCTGCGGGACAACTGGGCGATGTGCCATCGCGCCCTGGCCTTTATCGCCTTCCATACTGGCGACCTGGCGGGCGCCCGCGATGCCTTGCGGATCACCCAGGTCACATTCCATGACCTCCATGCCCTGGACCCCGCGAACGCGCGCTGGCGCGACCAGGCGGCCGATGCGGATCGCGCCCTCAGAGCCCTCTCGGACAAGATGACAAAGGAAACCGGATGATGAGCAACGGTATCGGGATCGCTATCGAGCCCGGCGCGGGACTTCCCGTCGGCAGCTGGATCCAGCATCAGATCCTGACAATGGTCTGGGACGTGGGCGGCAGGAAACATCCCCGCTTCCGGGTCGCAGCTTCCATCCACAAGCCGACGACCGAGAACGTCGCCGACTATGCAAGGCGCGTGATCGGCGACCATATGCTCGGGCCCCTTCCTGGACCGACGCCCTGGGACATCGAGGTTCCCAACTACGAACCCGCGAACCCGAAGAACCACCCCCGAATCCTGGTGCTGCAGCTCGACAGCGCCTTCATGTGGGAGTTCTCGCCGGCCACCCCCGGGGTCGATGCCAAGGATGACATCCCCGGCTACGATTCCGGGCTTCACTATGTCGACGCCAATGGCGTCTCCGCGCCGGCGACCCCGGCGGGCCCGCCCGCCGGTTGCCGGATGATCTACTGGTCGGTTCTGTCGCGACCGGCCCAAGCCTCGGGTCGCGCCTTCAACTTCTATATCACCCTGATCGATCCGGAATCCGGACGGCGGATGCCGACCATTTTCGATCCCAATGTTCCGGACAACGGAACCGGCAGTATCCCGTAGATTGATCCCATGCCCCCCTCCCTCCTCCCCATCATCGCCCACGCCCGCGCCGGCGCCCTGGATCATGCCCTGCGGCTGTTCCAGGACGCCGGCCTGGACGCGGTCACCGACGACGCGGCCGTGCTCGCCCTCAAGGGCCGGCTGCTCAAGGACCAGGGCAGACGGGCCGAGGGCGAAGTGCGCCGCGCCTTCTATGCCCGATCGGCGGAGGCCTACGGCGCCGCCGGGGCGATGAACTGGGCCACCTATCCGCTGATCAACGCCGCCAGCCTGTCGCTGCTGGCCGGCGAGCCGGCGCGGGCGGCGGCGTTGGCGGAGAAGGTGCTGGCGCGGCTCGACCAGGGGGACAGCGAGCCCGACACCCCCTGGTGGCGCGAAGCAACCCGGGCCGAGGCCGAACTTTTGCTGGGGCGCACCCACGAGGCCTGGCTGACCCTGCAGGGCGCCGTCAATCTGGCTCCCCGCGCCTGGGAGGACCACGCCTCGACCCTGCGCCAGTTCGCCCTGATCCTGGAGGCGCAGGGCGCCCCCGCCGACTGGCTGGAGCCGTTCCGGCCGCCGCGGTCGTTGCATTTCGCCGGCCACCTGGGGGTCGATCCGGACGACGGCGACCTCGCCGGGCAGGTGGCGCGGATCCTCGAGGCGGAAAACGTCGGCTTCGGCTACGGCGCCCTGGCGGCCGGGGCGGACATTATCGTCGCCGAGGCGCTGCTGGCCCGCGGGGCCGAGCTGCATCTGATCCTGCCGGCCTCCCGGACCAGTTTCCGCGCCGCCAGCGTCGCCCTGCTGGGTGAGGACTGGGGCCGCCGCTTCGACGCGGTGCTGGAGAAGGCCGACACGGTCGGCTTCGTCGCCGGGCTGGAGGATCGCCCCGACCCCCTGACCCTGAAGCTGGCGGCGCGGGCGGCCATGGGGCGGGCGACGATGCAGGCCCGGTTGCTGGCCAGCGAGGCCATCCAGTTGACGGTTCCGGACACCGATGCCACCGACCCCGCCTCTTTCACCAGCTGGGCCCGCGAGGTCTGGAGCCAGGCCGGCCGGCGCGGCCTGGGTCTGGCCGCGCCGCGCGTTCGAACCCAGCCCGAGGGCGCTGCCCTGGCGACCCCGGCGGGGGCGCTGATCGTCGCCGTGCTCAACATCACTCCCGGCGGCGGAGAGGCCGCCGCGCCAGCCATCCTCGCCGCCCTCGACAAGGCCGGAGTCACGCCCGCTCACCCTCCGCTGTGGACCGGCCAGGGGCTGCTGATCGCCTTCGACAGCTGCGAGCAGGCCGCCATCGCCGCCCGCGCCGCCGCCCCGCTGCTCGGCCAGGGACGCATCGCCGGGGCGGCCGGCGTCTGCCGTCTCGTTCCCACCCGCCCGGAGGGAGCCCTGCTGCTGGGGCGCCCGGTCGAAACCACCGCCCGGCTGCTGGCGTCCGTCCCGCCGGGTTCGATCCTGGTCGATGCCCTGTTCGCCAGCCTGCTGGCCGCCGGCCCGGACGGCGAGGCGGTTCCCTGCGAGCCGGTCGGCGACCTGCCGCCGGCCGATCCGGCGCAGCTGGGCGACGACACCGACCTGTCGATCTACAGCCTGAACCTCTGATCCAGCTGAAGCTGGGGTGAAGTTGGGAATTGGGGATTTGGGACACGTTGGAATCCAACGTGTCCCAGTTTGGCCTTCGCTAGATCACCTCCGCCTCGATGGCCCGGGGCGAGACCAGCACCAGGGCCCCGGCCTCGCGGCGGATCTGGCCGCGGCGTTCCATCTTGCTGACCTCGCGCGACACCGTCTCGCGGGTCGTCTGGATGCGCACCGCCACCGCCGTCCACTGCGGCATCGGACGGATCACCCGCCGGCCGCCCTCGTCCCGCGCCATCCTCAGCAGCTCGGCCCGGGTGCGCCCGGCCGCGGTCAGGGTCATCCGCTCGACCATCCGCCCTGTCGCGCTGCGCAGCTGGCGCAACAACAGCCGCGACACCGCCAGCCCCAGCGCGCTGTGCGCCTCGATCAGCTCCAGAAAGTCGCCACTGAGGAACAGGGCCGCCCGCAACGTCTCGGCCGCCACCACCTCGGTCGGCTGCGGCGAGTTGTCCAGCGTCGCGATCGCCCCGAACAGGTCGCCGCCCTCATACTCCTGGACCAGCGCCAGCTGGCCATCGACGCCGAACACCACCGCCTGCGCCCGCCCGGCCAGGACCAGCCAGGTATCGCTGCACGGATCGCCCTGGCGCAGCACCACGGCCCGGGCCGCATAGACCCGCGTCGCCGCCCGCCGCGCGATGGCCTCCGCCGTCGCCGGCGGACAGGCGAACACGCGCGCCACAAACTCGGTCAGTTCCGCCCCCGGCTCCATGGGCGCAGCATAGATCAGCGGCGGACCAGCCGCCACGCGCGCGACCAGAGAATCGCCTGGCCGTTCAGGCCGCCCGGCCTGGACGCAGCAACCGCCACGCCGCCCAAACCCCGGTATCGATGCCCAGCAGCCGGCGCGCCTGCCACCACAGTATGGCGTTCATCACCACCATCTGCCCCAGATAGGCGACGGCCGCGCCCTCCACCCCGAACCGGGGGATCAGCGCCACCCCCAGCCCGACATGAACCGCCAGCGCCACAACGAAGGCTATCGCCGCCCGCCGCTCGTGCCCGGCCATGATCAGCGCTGACGAGGCGGTCCCGAACACGGCGTTGCACAGCTGGGCCAGGGTCATCACCGCCAGCGCCGGCCCGGCCACGGCGAACGGCGCCCCGAACACCAGGCCCATGAAGGGTCCCCCGGCCAGGCCGAACGCCGCGACGAACGGCAGGCAGGCGGCGGTGGCCAGCGCCGCCCCCGCCGCCGCCGTCCGCGCCAGGTTCTCGCGGTCGCCGCGCGCAT
>JBKJSF010000134.1:0-6316 GCA_046595895.1 Caulobacter sp.
TGTCGCGCTCCAGGCCCAGATAGCTGGCGATGGCCTGCAGAACCTTGCCGCCCATGCCGTCCAGCGCGCCGAACAGCCAGGTCAGCTCTTCCTTGAAGCCCTCGACCTCCCCGGCCCACAGATTGGCCGGCATCGAGGCCGAATACCTGTGGCCGGGAGCCAGGTCGCGGCCGACATGCCAGAATTCCTTGAGGTCGAAGTGCGCCGCGCCCTTGGCGGTCTCGACGCCGAACGGGGTGTAGCCACGCTGGCCCTTGCCGCCCTCGACGAAGTATTTTGTCTTGGCCTCTTCCGGCAGAGCGAAGAATTCCTTGGCCCGCTCGATGGCGCTGTCGATCCTGGCCTGGCCCATGCCGTGGTCGGAGATGACCGCGAAGCCGTAGCGCCGGAAGCTGTCGCCCAGCGCCCTGGCGAAACCGGCGAAGTCGGTCTCGTACTGCTTGAAGGAGACCGGGGCGATGGCGGAGGGAGCGAGGACGGACTGGGTCATGGGAACCTGACAGGCGACTGGACCCGGGTTTCTACACCAGCCCAATTCCCGAAGAAACTCAAGGGTCCTGCCAGGGCGCTGGCGCGGAACCTTGGCGCGTCCCAACCGTTGCGGCGGCTCAGCTGTTCTGGAGGACACGCCATGATCCGTCGCACCCTGATGCTCGCCACCTGCCTGAGCGCGGCCGCCGCCCTGGCGGCCTGCACCACCACTGATCCCTACACCGGCGAGGTCGTCCGGGATAACACCGGCACCGGGGCCATCGTCGGGGCCATCGGCGGGGGCCTCCTCGGCTATCTGACCAATACCAGCGACAGCGAACAGGGCCGCAAGAATGCGCTGATCGGCGCCGGGTTCGGGGCCCTGGGTGGCGGCGCTGTCGGCAACTACATGGACCGCCAGCAGGCGGACATGCGCCGCGAACTCGCCGACAGTGGCGTGACCGTGACCCGCGACGGCGACAACCTGGTGCTCAACATGCCGAGCGACGTCACGTTCGCCTCCGGCAGCGAAGCCTTGCAGACCCAGTTCTACGACACCCTGGACGATGTCGGGCGGGTTCTGCAGAGCTATCCTTCGACCCTCATCGACATCACCGGCCATGCCGACAGCGACGGGGCCGACGACTACAACCTGGCCCTTTCAGAACGTCGCGCCCGGTCGGTTGCCGACTACCTGGTTCGCAACGGTCAGGTGAACGCCAACCGCGTCGCCCTGGCTGGGCGCGGCGAGCGTGACCCGATCGCCTCCAACGCCACGGCTGCCGGCAAGGCCCAGAACCGCCGCGTCGAACTCCTGATCCGCCCCCTCCGGGGCTGATCAGACAGCTGGCCCTGTTCGGTCAGGGGCGGGTGGTGATAGCCTCCGGGCAACCGGAGACTGCTCTTGAAGTCCGCCCCGATGACCTGTGACGAAGCCTCCCGCAAGCTGCTCGGCAGGCCGGCTGACGACCTGTCAGAGTTGGAGCGGGCCGTCATCGAGCGGATCATCGCTCGCGACGCCATCTCGCGCGACCTCTCCGCCGACGACATGACGTTCGGCCATCGGCTGGCCGACCGGGTGGCCGCCGTCGGGGGATCCTGGACCTTCATCATTGGCTTTGGCGTCGTCCTGGTCGTCTGGGTCGGGGTCAATGCCTGGGCGCTCGGCCTGGCCGGCCTCAAGCCCTTCGACCCCTTCCCGTTCATCTTCCTGAACCTGATGCTGTCGATGCTGGCCGCCCTGCAGGCGCCGGTGATCATGATGAGCCAGAACCGGCAGGCCATCAAAGACCGCGAGGCCGCCCGCCACGACTACGAGGTCAACCTCAAGGCCGAGCTGGAGATCATGGCCCTGCATGAGAAGCTCGACGCCCTGCGCGACCACGACATGGCCACGCTGATGAAACAGCAGATCGAGATGCTGGACCGGCTGCCTCCGGGCCCCGGACCTCGCAATCCTTCGGGTGGCGTTGAGAAATCCTGAGTTCCCTCCGCCGGATCCCACCGCTATCCCAGCCCGAACCCTCGGAGCCACCCGCTTGACCGACCTTGCCGCCCTCTTTCAGCCGCTGACCTTCGCCCACGGCCCGGCGATGAAGAACCGCCTCATGCTGGCGCCGCTGACCAATACCCAGAGCCATATCGACGGCACGCTGTCGGACGATGAGTTTAGCTGGCTGGTCAAGCGGGCCGAGGGGGGCTTTGGCCTGACCATGACCTGCGCCGCCCACGTGCAACGCATCGGCCAGGGCTTTCCCGGCCAGCTGGGCATCTGGTCGGACGATCACCTGCCGGGGCTGACCCGGCTGGCGGCGGCGATCAAGGCCAACGACAGCGTCGCGGTGGTGCAGCTGCATCACGCCGGCATGCGCTCACCGGCCGAAATCATCGGCGAGGCGCCGGTCTGCCCCTCGGAAAACGAGGAGTTCAAGGCCCGGGCCCTGAGCGGTGATGAGGTCCTGCAGCTGAAGGCCGATTTCGTGGCCGCCGCCGTGCGGGCCGAGAAAGCCGGGTTCGACGGCGTCGAGTACCACGGCGCCCACGGCTACATCCTTTGCCAGTTCCTCAGCGCCGAGATCAATCTTCGCGACGACCAATGGGGCGGCTCGCTTGAGGGCCGCGTCCGCCTGATCCACGAAACCCTCATCGAAGCCCGCGCCGCCTGCCGCCCGGATTTCCAGATCGGCCTGCGCCTGTCGCCCGAGCGGTTCGGACTGAAACTGTCGGAAATCCTGCAGGTCGCCGGCATGCTGATGACCAGCGGCCTGATCGACTACCTCGACATGAGCCTCTGGGACGTCGACAAGCTGCCGGTCGAAGACGACTTCAAGGACAGGTCGCTGATCGACTGGTTCGCCCGGCTGCCGCGAGGCGACTGCCGCCTGGGGGTCGCCGGCAAGGTCATGCAGCCTTCCCATGCCGCCGGCCTGCTGGACAAGGTCGACTTCGTCCTGCTCGGCCGCGCCGCCATCCTGCACCACGACTGGCCCCTCCTGGCCGCCCGTGCAGACGGCTTCAAGCCGGTCAGCCTGCCGGTCACCCGCGCCTACCTGGCCAATGAAGGCCTCAGCCCGGCGTTCCAGGACTATATGGCCGCCTGGAAAGGCTTTGTGGCCGACGAGGCCGCCTGACCTTCCGTCACGCTTGTTCCCTCCATTTCTTTTGACTACGCACGGCTTATGACCACGCCCTTCACCACCCTGATGGCCCAGTTGGCCGACCAGCCTGACGGCTCCACCCTGACTGTCACCCCCGACTGGGGCCAGGGGCGCACCCTGTTCGGCGGTATCTCGGCGGCCCTCTGCGTGGCCTCGGCCGAGCGGGTCATCGGAGAGGACGCGCCGCCGCTGCGGTCCGGCCAGTTCGCCTTCATCGGCCCGGCGTCTGGCCCGCTTCGGCTATCGACCGAAATCCTGCGGCGCGGCAAATCGACGATCTTCGTCCAGGCCGATCTGCACGGCGAGGCGGGCCTGGCCACCCGGGCCATCCTGACCTTCGGGGCCGGCCGCAACAGCGCCATCGATGACGAGGACCTGAAGGCCCCCGAAACCCGCGATCCGGAAACCTGCCCGCCACTGCACCCGGAGGGCAAGGGTCCGGGCTTCGTGGCCAACTTCCAGATCCGCCCGGCCAACGGCAAGACCATCTTCAGCGCCGAGGCGCGGCTGACGAAGAACCGCCCTGACCTGCTGCTCTGGTGCCGCCACCGGGACCCTGACGCCGGCATGAGCGCCCCGGCCCTGATCGCGCTCGCAGACACCCCGCCGCCGGCCGCCGTGCGGTTGATGCCGGTCTCGGCCCCGATCAGCACCATGACCTGGATGGTCGATATCCTGTCGCCACCGCCGCTGGAGAACGACCGCGGCTGGCGGCTGCTGAAGAGCACGGCCGAGGTGACCCGCAACGGCTACTCCAGCCAGTCCATGGTCCTGTGGGACGAAGCCGGCCGCCCGCTGGCCATCGGCCGCCAGAACATCGCCGTGTTCGCCTGACCAGCATGGCGGTGGCACAATCGCGCGGTAGGGCGTTTGTCGCTCCATTCGCCTGATCCTCCTCACCGCCCTCACCCTGTCCCTGGTCGCCCCGGTGGTGTCCGCCCCGGCCATGGCCGCGACACCCAACGTCTCCGCCGCCTTCGGCAACACGGTCGTCTCGGCCTATCCAGACGGCCGCAAGGGCAAGCTCTGGCTGAAGGCCGACGGCAGCTACACGGCCGCCGGCCGGCGGGGCAAACCCTCAAGCGGCCGCTGGTCGATCAAGGGCGCCAGGATCTGCCTCAAGCAGCAGAAGCCCTCCCCCGGTCCCTTCAGCTACTGCACGAGGCCTCCGAGCGGCGGCATCGGTTCCAGCTGGAAGGCCAAGGCGGTCACCGGCGAGCCGATCACCGTCACCATCGTCAGGGGCATCGTCCGCGCGCCCTGACCTGCTAGGGTCACGGCTGAAGGAGCCCGCCATGACCCAACACCCCCTGCCCCAGACCGGCGGTTGCCGATGCGGCCAGGTTCGCTTCGAGATCACCGCCCCGGCGCTGTTGACCATGGCCTGCCACTGCGCCGGCTGTCAGCGGATGACCGGCGGGCCATATTCCCTGTCGGTCGCCGTGCCATCCGCCGGATTTAGGGTGACCAGCGGCGAGCCGGTGATCGGCGGCCTTCATGGCGACATCCAGCACTTCCACTGCCCGCACTGCCTGAGCTGGGTGTTCACCCGGCCGGGGATGGACTGGTTCGTCAACGTCCGCGCGCCGATGCTCGACGACACGGCGGGGTTCGAGCCGTTCATCGAGACCTGCGTCGATGAGGGTTTCCCCTGGGCGAAGACCCCCGCCAAGCACAGCTTCCAGGGTTTTCCCCCTATGGAAGCCTATCAGGCGCTGACGGCGGAGTTCGCCGCCCTGAAGGCCTGATCAGTCTTCTTCTCCCGCCGCTACCCGCTCACGGTGGCGGGCCATGGCGTCGCTGAAGGCGGCTGCGAGAATCCCGGTGGGCAGGGCGATCAGGCCGATGCTGGTCACCGCCGTCACCGAGGCCAGGATCTTGCCCAGCGGGGTGATTGGAAAGACGTCGCCGTAGCCGATGGTGGTCAGGGTCGCCACCGCCCACCACAGGGCGCGGGGGATTGACCCGAATTTGTCCGGCTGGACGTCCCCCTCGACCAGGTAGAGCAGGGTCGCCGACACCACCATCAGCCCGACCCCGGCGAACAGGCTGAGAAACAGCTCGGCCCGCCGTGAGACGACGGCCTCGCCGATATGGCGCCAGGCCGAGGACATCCGGCCAAGCTTGGCCAGACGCAACACTCGCAACAGCCGGAACGCCCGCAGCAGCGGCCCGGCCGGGACCCCAGGGGTCAGGGTCGCAACGATGGTCAGAAGGTCGATCAGACCGCTGAACGACAACAGGAACCGCAGGCGCGCCCGCCAGGGACCGGCTGCGTCCGGCCGCTCGGGCGCCACCCACAGCCGGGCCAGGTACTCGACCAGGAAGATGCCGCCGAACACCAGCTCGCAGACGGCGAACAGCTGGCCGTAGTGGGCCTGGAAGCTGGCCTCGGTGGCCAGGATGGCCATTAGCGAGGCGACGACGATCAGCACCGCCAGCATCGCATTGGTCAGCGACAGGCCACGGCGCCGCGCCTCGGGATCGAGCTGTCGATAGAGCCGTGCTCTCAGGGTCGTCGCGCCATCCGGCATGCTGCTTTCCCTCGCCCGTCCGCCGACGCTAGGGCGATTCGGCCCTAGCCCGTCCGGGCGACCAGCCGCCGTTCCCACAGCGCCGCCATGTGCTCGATCGGCATGGGCTTGGCGAATAGATAGCCCTGGAAGGCGTGGACGCCGGCCACGGCCAGGAACTTGCGCTGCTCCTCGGTCTCCACCCCCTCGGCGACCACCTTCATGCCCAGCGCCCGGCCGACGCTGATCACCGCATGAACCAGGGTCATGCTGGTGGTGTCGCCGGGACAGCCGACGATGAAGCAGCGGTCGATCTTCAGCTTGTTGAACGGATAGAGCCGTAGCTGGTTGAGGCTGGTGTAGCCCATGCCGAAATCGTCCAGCGCCACCGAGACGCCCAGGGCCTGCAGCCGGTCGATGGCCCGCTTGGCCTCGTCCTCGTCGGCCAGCACGGCGGTTTCGGTCAGCTCCACCTCCAGCCGGGCCGGTGGGAAGGCGTATTTCAGCAGCATGGCCGACAGGTCATCGACGAAGCTGGGGTCGGCGACATCCAGGGCGCTGGCGTTGATGCTGACCGGCAGGCCGGCCAGCGGCAGGGTGTCGGTCATCGCCTGCTGCATCACCCAGCGGGTGATCGGCCCCATCAGCCCGGCCTTCTCGGCCAGCGGAATGAAG
>JBKJSF010000023.1:0-3328 GCA_046595895.1 Caulobacter sp.
CGCCGCCTTCGTCGGCTACACCGTGGTCGAAGTGGCCCAGACCGACGACGGCCGCGTCGATGTCGCCGATCTGGCGTCAAAGCTGGGCGATGACGTCGCCGCCATCATGGTGACCAACCCCAACACCTGCGGCCTGTTCGAGCGCGACATCCTCGAGATCAGTCGCCTGACCCACGCGGCCGGGGCCTATTTCTATTGCGACGGGGCCAACTTCAACGCCATCGTCGGGCGGGTGCGGCCAGGCGACCTCGGCGTCGACGCCATGCACATCAACCTGCACAAGACCTTCTCCACCCCGCACGGCGGCGGCGGGCCGGGGGCGGGTCCCGTGGTGCTGAGCGAGGCGCTGGCCCCCTACGCCCCGACGCCGTGGCTGACCCACGGGTCGAACGGGCTGGTGTTGCAGGAAGAAGCCGTCGCCGAGGCGGCCGGGGCTTTTGGCCGGATGAGCGCCTTCCACGGCCAGATGGGTATGTATGTGCGGGCCTATGCCTATATGCGCAGCCATGGCTCCGACGGCCTGCGCCAAGTGGCCGAAGATGCGGTTCTGAACGCCAACTACATCAAGGCGCGCTTGAGCGACCTGATGAGCCCGGCCTTCCCGGACGGCCCCTGCATGCACGAGGCGCTGTTCGACGACAGCTGGCTGGAGGGGACGGGCGTCACCACCCTCGATTTCGCCAAGGCGATGATCGACGAAGGCTTCCACCCGATGACCATGTACTTCCCGCTGGTCGTCCATGGCGCGATGCTGATCGAGCCGACCGAGACGGAGTCGAAACAGGAGCTGGACCGGTTCATCACGGCGCTGCGGGCCCTGGCGCAGGCGGCGAAGGCTGGCGACGCCGGCCGGTTCAAGGGCGCGCCCTACCTGGCCCCCCTGCGCCGGCTGGACGAGACTCTGGCTGCGCGAAAGCCGAAGCTGCGGTGGCGGCCGGAGGCGCCGGAGGTGATGGCGGCGGAGTAGCCGCCTCACTTTCAACGTTACAATCTGTTACATCGAATTCTGTCTTCGAATTCACATTATCCATAACCGCGCGCGCCGAAACGCCGGAATCCTTACTCTGTATAGCTTTCGGGGGCGCCCGGGTCGTCCGTGCGCAGATTTTCTAAGTAACCTTTCGAATTAAACCTTCTTCATAGGGCGTTCTGGCGCCTTTCCTTCACCCCATTCAGCGCCATATGGCGGAGTGAGGCTGAAGAACCGGATCGTCCGGTACGGCCATGCAAGACCGCTCCGATGACCGCCCTGAGCTTCAGCCCGCCCGAACGTCGCAGACGCCCTGAAGCGTCGGCCTTCGTGCGCCGGCTGAGCAAGGCGGCCGGCATGACGCTGGGCTTCCTGGTCATCGTGCTGGGCATCCTGGTGGCGCCGCTGCCGGGGCCGGGCGGCGTTCCGGTGATCACCGTGGGCCTGATCCTGGTGCTGCGCGCCAGCTACGGGGCCAAGCGGCTGTTCATCAAGGCGCACCGCCGCTGGCCGCGGGTCCTGTCGCCGATCCGTCGGCTGTTGCGGCGCGACCCGCCCTTCCTGAAGATCTTCTGGCAGTCGCTGCTACGGATGGAACGGTTCGTAACCCGCGGCCACGGGGTCTTCGCGGGCCTGCGCCGGCGCTTCAGGCCCCGCAAGACCGCCTGGCGCGCCGCGTAAGGGCTAGCGCCCCGCCTCCCGGGCCTCGCGAATGGCGCGGCCAACCAGGTAGGCATAGACGTCCTGGTGAAGCCCGGTCGCCGTCAGGCCAAGGTCCTGGGTGACCCGGGTGATAACCACCGCAACCGCGTCCGACCGGTCGTTGCGGCCTTCCAGGATGGCCAGGCCGAAGGTGATCAGGTCCTCCTTGTCGACCGCGGACAGCTTGATCCAGACCTGGTCCATCGCCCCCTTGACGATCTGGTTGCGCTCGAACAGCATTTGATCGGCGCCCTTCACGACAATGGTCGCGCCGATGATTTCACCAGCCTTGAAGTCCTCGGTCGGCGTGAAGTTGCAGGCCTTGCGCAGATTGACGGTCAGTTCGTCGCTGATGGTGAAGTCGGCGATCGAAGCCAGGCCCTTGGCGCGGTAGTTGTCGATCATCTGGCTGCGCTGGGCGGCCGGCATGGTGTTCCACAGGCACTCGCCCTTGGGAATGGCGGCCAGCGAGGGACCGGCGAGCCCGGCAAAGCCAATAGCGGCGAGCGCCAGAATCAGGCGGCGAAGACGGATCATGGGAGGTCCTCACGGAAGTGGCGGCGGGGAAACGCGCAAACAAAATGCCCCCCGACCTGGATCGGAGGGCATCTTGAACCTGGAAAGGCGACCGAAGCCACCCTCGAAAAGGGGTCTACTGCAGGCGGCCGGCCAGCTGGGCGATCGCCGCGTCGATCGACGGATCGGTCTTGGCCGTCGCGATGCGGGCGGTCAGCAGGCGCTCGGCGGTCTGGGTGGCCAGATCGGCGGCGGCGGCCTTCACCTCCGCCGAAGCCTGGGCCTCGGCCGAGGCGATCTTGCGCTCGGCCAGGGCGGCGCGGCGGGCGATGGTCTCTTCCAGCTTGGCCTGGGCGTCGACCGCCATGCGGGCGGCGTCGGCCTCGGCGGCGGCCAGCATGCCGGCGGCCTGCTTTTCGGCGTCTTCGCGTTGACCGCGGATTTCAGCCAGCAGGGCCTCGGCCTCGGCCCGCAGACGGGCGGCCTCGTCGAGATCGGCCTGGATGACCGCCGACTTGGCGTCGAGGGCGGCGGCGACCTTCTTGAAGCCGCCAACGTAGATGACGATGCCGAGGAAGACGATGACGCCCCAGCCGACCCAGTTCTCGGCGCTGCCGAGGAAGGCGATGACGGACGCGGGCATCAGAGAGCGCCTTCCTTGGAGGCCGCCAGGGCGGCGTTGAGATCAGCGGCGTTGGGCGCGGCCCCGGTCAGCTTCTCGACGATGGCCGAAGCCGTGTCGGAAGCGATGGTCGCCACGTGGCTCATGGCCGCGTCACGGGAGGCGCGAATGCGGGTTTCAGCTTCAGCCATGCGGCCGGCCAGCTTCTCGTCCTCGACCGCCTGCCGAGCCTGAGCTTCGGCGGTGGCCTTGGCGCGGGCCTCGGAGGCGAGGCGCTGGGCGGTGGCGCGGGCGTCGGCCAGATCGGCCTGGGCCTTGGCGGCCTGGGCGTTGGCTTCCTGCTGCACCAGGCGAGCCTGTTCGAGGGCGCCCGAGATGGTGTTGGTCCGCTCGTCCAGCACCTTGCGAAGCCGCGGGATGAACACCCGCGACATCAGGAAGTACAGGACCACGAACAGGATCAGCAGCCAGGCGATCTGACCCGCCCAGTGCTGGAACTGGAGTTGCGGCAAGCCGCC
>JBKJSF010000157.1:0-3334 GCA_046595895.1 Caulobacter sp.
CGCTCAACACCGGCCGCCACTGGAACGCCACCCGGGGCTTCATCATGCAGCCGGGGACCATCGTCTTCGAATTCCAGCCGCGGATTCCGCCGGGCCTCAAGCGCGCCGACTTCATGCGCCAGCTGGAAACTTCCATCGAGACCGCCTGCGCCCGCCTGCTGGACGAAGGCCTCTGAGCACGCTTCGCCGCCGCCTCGCCGTCGAGGCCGACATCCCGGCCCTGACCGCCCTCGCTGCCGCCGCCATCGACGTCCACCTGGCCGTTGTCCTCACTCCGGCCCAGCTCGCCGCCAGCCGCCAGCTGATGGGCCTCGACAGCCGGCTGATCGCCGACCGCACATATTTCATCGTCGAATGCGAGAGGAACCTTGCCGGCTGCGGCGGTTGGAGCAGGAGAGCCACCCCCTACGGCGGCGACCACTCCCCGGGCCGCGACTCGGCCCTGCTCAACGAGGCCCAGGACGCCGCCAAGATCCGCGCCATGTACACCGCGCCGGGGTCGAACGCCGCGGGGTGGCGAAGCTGATCCTGTCGTTGTGCGAGGCGGCGGCGAAGGACGCCGGGTTCAGGAAGGTGGAGTTGGTCGCGACGATGTCCGGCAAGCCGCTGTACGAGGCCTGCGGCTACGCGACCCTCGAAGCCTTCCACGACGACCGCGCCGGTGAACCGGTGCCGCTCCTGCGGATGGGAAAGACCCTCTAACTCCCTCCCCGAATTGGGGAGGGACGCTAACCCTCCACCATCCTCAACAACCGCTCCATCCCCTCATCCCTGATCCCCTCGGCCCGCAGGTGCTCCACCAGGTCGGTCAGGTAATCCTCGTTCCGCCCGGACAGCCCCACCGCCCCGCGGATCAATTCCGCCTGCCGCTCCAGGCTCAGCGCGCCCGCCCACTGCGAATGGCCCTTGTCCGACAGGAAGACCAGCGCCTGAACCCGCCGCCCGCCATCCAGCCGCACCTCCCGCCACGCCTCGACATAGGTCTCCGTCGGCTGCTCCCGCTCCCGCAGGTAGGCGTAGACCTCCGGCCAGGCGTCTTCAGCCACCCGATAGGCCGCCCCGCGCGTCGCCCCACCCGGCGCCAGGCCCAGCACCAGGCCCGGCCGCTCGTGGGTCCCGCGATGGTGCACCGAATAGATGCAGAACGCCCTTCTCCGACCGTGGAGAACCGCGCCCTTTCGCTCTACAAACGGAAAGCCGGGCCGCCACATCAGCGATCCGTACCCGAACACCCAACGGCCCTCGCCGTCCGAACCATCCATATTACGCCGACCTGAAAGAGCACCCTTTGCCAGAGACCTTGCGAGAGACCCTGCCCGATCCCTCTCCCCGCCGCAAACGCGGTGGCCTTGCGATCCCCTTCATTCTGGCGGCCATCGTTGTCGCCGGCTGGTCCGGCGGCTGGTGGTGGATGCGCGGCGAAGCCATCCGCCGGATGGACGAAACCGCCAAGACCCTGGGCGATCGGGGCTATCGCCTGACCTGGAGCAAGCGCACCGTCAGCGGCTACCCCTTCCGCCTCGACATCAACCTGGCCGACGCCCAGGTCTCCGAACCGTCCGGCTGGCAGCTCTCCGCCCCGCTGCTGAAGAGCGAGGCCTACATCTACCGCCTCGACCACTGGGTCGTCGTCGCGCCGCAGGGCGTCACCTTCACCCGCCCGGACGGCGGCGCGGTCATCGTCCAGGGACAGGCCCTGCGCGCCTCCTTCTCCGACTTCGACAAGCGCCCGCCGCGCATCGCCCTCGAAGGCGTGCACCTGACCTTCAGCCCCGAGGCCGGGGCCAAGCCCTACTTCCTGTCGGCCGCCAGGCAGCTGAACATGCGCATCCTTCCCGGTCCCGACGACCTGGGCGGCGTCCTGCTTCACCTCGGCGGGGCCCGCATGGCGCTGGACGGCTTGGCCGCCCGGGCCACCGAGGGCGGTATGGTCGACATGGACCTCGACCTGACGCTGACCAAGATGTCGGCCTTCGACGGCTCCGACTGGGAGAGCGGCGCCCGCGCCTGGGCCGCCAAGGGCGGCGTCATCCAGGTGCGCCAGGCCTCGGTCACTGGCGGCGTGGCCAAGCTGTCGGCCAAGGCCGGGACCCTGACCCCCGACGCCAATGGCCGGCTCAGCGGCGACCTCGACGCCACCCTCGGTGACCTGACCGGCAGCGGCCAGGCCCTGCAGGGCCGGGTCAGCCTCAGCGACGGCAAGGCCCGCATCGGCCCACTGGAGATCGGTCCCTCGCCCAGAGTCTGGTAGGCTGTCTGGTAATCCCTGCGGCAAAATCGGCGCAAGATTCTTGCGCCGCCTGCGGGCTATTGCGTCCCCGGCCGCATGGCTTTAGGCCGAACCTGCGAGTTTGAGGAACAAATGGGTCGGGACACTCCACCAGCGCCGCCATCTCTGGACGCCGTCCGGGCCCGCATCGACCAGGTCGATGCCGACCTGCTGCGCCTGATCGACGAGCGCGCCGCCCTGGCCGCCGCCGTCGCCGAGGCCAAGCGCGCCGCCGGCGGCGAGTACAGGTTCGGCCTGCGCCCCTCCCGCGAAGCCCAGGTCATCCGCAAGAAGCTGGAGCGCGAGAACCCCGTCGCCGGCCCCGCCCTGGTGGTCCGCATCTGGCGTGAGCTGATCGCCGACAGCCTGGCCCGCCAGGGGCCGTTCGCCGTCACCGTCTGGGGCGGCCGTGCCGAGGCTCAAACCCTGGAGGTCGCCCGCCAGCGCTTCGGCGTCGCCCCGCCGGTGACGATGGTCACCAAGCCCGAGGACGCCCTGGCCGGGGCCCGTCAACTCGGCGGCGTCGGGGTCCTGGCCCTCACCGTCGACTCGAGCTGGTGGGGCCGCCTGCTGGCCGAGCCGACCTTGCGGGTGTTCGCCACCCTGCCCTGCCTGGCCCAATGGGGCCCGACCCGCGCCCTGGCCGTCGCCGCCGTGCCGGTCGAACCGACCGGCGCCGACCAGACCCTGTGGGTCACCGATTCCAACGACAGCAACGCCGCCATCGTCGAGCAACTGAGCCGCGACGGCGTCGCCGCCGCCCCGATGCTGGAGACCGGCGGCCTCAAGCTGTTCAGCCTGGCCGGCTTCTACCAGAAGGATGACGAGCGCCTTGTCCGCGCCCCTGGCCGACTTTCCGGAGTCATCGGGGCTGCACCCGAGCCGTTCGACGTGTAAGACGCGGGCCTCCAAGAAGGACCTGCTATGACCGACCGCTTCGCCGCGCCCCGTCCCGTTCCCAAGCCCGGCATCCTCGACATTGCCCCCTACAAGCCTGGCAAGGCCGCGGCCGAAGGGGTGCTGAACCCCATCAAGCTGTCGGCCAATGAAAACATCCTCGGCTGC
>JBKJSF010000042.1:0-7055 GCA_046595895.1 Caulobacter sp.
GGTGAACCGCACTTGCTTCATCGCCAGAAGTGCCGACCGCAGGCGGCGCAGGATCGCTGGGTCGCAGGCCGGCCGCGGTCCTGGACTGAGGGCGATCCGCTCGGCCAGGGCAAGGGCCTCGACATCGGCGGCATAGCGCACGCGGAGGCCCGGCTTGATCCGCGCCTCGACCTTGCCGGCCAGACTGCGCAGGCTGTCGGCCCGGGCGGTGAGACCGTCGTTCTGGGCGCCCTGTACCAGGGCCTGGTCGTCACCGGCGTGCTGTCGGCGATCGCCCTGTACTTCCTGTTCCCGATGTTTCTCGCTGGCGATGTCACGGTCGGTGGCAAGACCTACGGCGCGATGGAGCTGTTCTACTGCGGCATCACCGGCCTGGTGATCACCGCCCTGATCGTGGTCATCACCGAATACTACACCGGCACCGGCTTCCGCCCGGTGAAGTCGGTCGCCCAGGCGTCCGTCTCGGGCCACGGCACCAACGTCATCCAGGGTCTGGCCATGTCGCTGGAAGCCTGCGCCGCTCCGGCGCTGGTGATCATCGCCGGCATCATCATCACCTACGGTTTCGCGGGCCTGTTCGGCATCGCCATCGCGGTGACCTCGATGCTCTCGCTGGCCGGCTTCATCGTCGCCCTGGACGCCTTCGGCCCGGTCACGGACAACGCCGGCGGCATCGCTGAAATGGCGGGTCTGCCCAAGGAAGTTCGCGTCACCACCGACGCCCTCGATGCCGTGGGCAACACCACCAAAGCCGTCACCAAGGGCTACGCCATCGGCTCCGCCGGTCTCGGCGCCCTGGTGCTGTTCGCCGCCTATACCGAAGATCTGAAGTTCTTCGCCGCCAACGCCGTTGACGGCTCCTTCTTCTACGGCCTCGGCGACGTCGCCTTCGACCTCTCCAACCCCTACGTCGTGGTCGGACTGCTGTTCGGGGGGCTGCTGCCCTTCCTGTTCGGCGGCATGTCGATGACGGCCGTGGGCCGCGCCGCCGAAGCGGTGGTGCAGGAAGTCCGCCGTCAGTTCCGGGAAAACCCCGGCATCATGACCGGCGAGGTCAAGCCCGAGTACGGCCGCGCCGTCGACATCCTGACCAAGGCCGCGATCCGCGAGATGATCGTGCCGTCGCTGCTGCCGGTCGTGTCGCCCATCGCGCTGTTCTTCATCCTCGACGCCATTACCACCCGCCAGAACGCCTTTGCGGGCCTTGGCGCGATGCTGATGGGGGTGATCGTCACCGGCCTGTTCGTCGCCATCTCGATGACCAGCGGCGGCGGCGCGTGGGATAATGCCAAGAAGATCATCGAAGAGGGGTTCAAGGATAAGGACGGCGTCGTCCATGGCAAGGGTTCGGAGGCTCACAAGGCCGCCGTCACCGGCGACACCGTCGGCGACCCCTACAAGGACACCTCCGGTCCCGCCGTGAACCCGATGATCAAGATCACCAACATCGTCGCCCTGCTGCTGCTGGCTATTTTGGCGCACTAAGGCTCGGTTCTGATCTGCAGAGTACGGAACGCCCCGGAGGAAACTCCGGGGCGTTTTCGTTTGCTCCCAACGTCCGACCATCCCGACTTTCGGGATGATCGGAGTGAGGGGATTGAATCCATGACAATGCCGCCCTGTCCGACCTCTTCGCCGCCGCCGACCTGACGCGCGCCCGCCTCCAGGCCCCCGTTGAAATGGGGAACGAACTCGTGCCACTCTTGGGTCGCGGCCCCATTGGGACCCCAGGCCGCCGATGCCCTTGCCGAGGTCGCCAATGCCAAAATCGCCACCAAACGCCACGATTGATCGCGACGCGCTGGACCGGGCGCAGGAGATCGCCTTCGACGCCATGGAAGCGTCGAGTCCGGCCCAGAGAACGCAGCTGGCTCGAATGGCCCTGGTGGTGTCGGCCTTCTGTTCGGACGGCTATGTGGTGCTGGCCGGGGACGCCGCCAATCCAGCCCAACGCATCGACCTGTACCGGCAGGCCGTCGCCGCCGGCGAGGCCATCCTGGACCCGGAGCTCGCCGCCGAGGGCGAAGGCCAGTTGTGGCTGTTCATGGAGGCCAGGCCCTACATGCGGGCGCTGCACGGCCTGGCGGTAGCCCTCGGAGAGAACGGCGAGTTGGCCGAGGCCATCCTCCTCTGCCAGCAGCTGCTGCGCCTGAACGAGAATGACAACCAGGGCATCCGGTTCATCCTGATGGACTTCCTCCTGGCGACCGACCGCGATGCAGACGCCAAGGCCCTATGGTCGCGGTTCGCGGACGACGATTTCGCCGCCTGGGCTTGGTCGGCGGTGTTGCTGGCCTATCGCGCCAAATCCCCGGAGGCGGCCGACCGCCTGCGCGACGCCCGGGCCAGTAACCGGCACGTCCAGGCCTACCTGACCGGCGCCAAAAAAATGCCCGGGGAACTGCCCGACTATTACAGCCCGGGAGAGCCGAGCGAGGCCATCTCCTATGTCCTCGGGGCCAAGGCCGCCTGGGCGCGGACGCCCGGCGCCATTGAATGGCTGAAGGGCTCTTCGCCAAGGTGAAGCCGCCGAAGCGGCGGGGTGACGACGCGCTCTCGGCAATCGTCCGTGGCGACCCGGCGCGCATCGACCGCTCCGTCCTGGCCCTGTTGCTGCTCGGGTTGCATGGCGATGGCCGGGTCTGGAAGGGCCACGACCGGGAGGGGCTTGACCGGCTCTGTGAACAGGGATGGATCACCGAGCCCGCGGGCAAGGCCAAGTCCGTGGTCATGACCGAGGACGGGCTAAAGGAGGCGGTCGAGGCGTTCTAGGAGCTCTTCGGCGGTCGCGCCTGATCGCTGCCATCTCGATGACCAGCGGCGGTGGCGCCTGGGACAACGCCAAGAAGACCATCGAAGAGGGCTTCACCGACAAGGACGGCGTCGTCCACGGCAAGGGTTCGGAGGCTCACAAGGCCGCCGTCACCGGCGACACCGTCGGCGACCCCTACAAGGACACCTCCGGTCCCGCCGTGAACCCGATGATCAAGATCGCCCTGCTGCTGCTGGCCATCCTGGCGCACTGATCGACGAATTCGGTTGAACTGCGAGCACCACGGAGAGCAATCTCCGGGGTGTTTCGTTTGGGGGGATTACCGGTGAATCGTTTTGGACTGATCGTGCTGGCGCCGCTGGTGCTGGTCATGAGCGCCATGCTGGCCGCCGCCGCGCCGGCCTCCGGGCCGCGCTCGCCCGGCGCCCATGAGGGGCTGGTCTATTTCTACCACGCTCGGACCGAAAAACGCCGTAGGGCCTCCACCTACATCAAGATCGACCGCAAGCTGGTGGCCGACCTGGACATCGGTTTTCACACCTACGTTTATCTGCCGGCCGGCGAACACGCCCTCGGCGTCCGCTCGGGCGGGGCCCTGACCTGGATCGGCCGGACCTCCTATCCCCTCGTCATCGAGGGCGGCAAGACCCACTACATCCGCTACACCTCGGAGGGCGTCGGCAGCATCACCATCCCCGACGTCACCGAACCGCCGGCGCAGGAGGCGAAGGAAGAGCTGACCCGCTCGATCTACCTCGCGCCGAAGAAGGGCTGGACCCGGTAATAAGGAGATACCGGGACATGGCGCCCAACGGCCGCTGAATCCGTTACAACCCCCGCCATGTCCGACCTGTTCGCCGCCGCCGGCCTCACCCCTCACGCGCCCGCGCCGCTTCCCGAACGCCTGCGTCCGCAAACCCTCGACGACGTCGTCGGCCAGGAGCATCTGCTCGGCCCCGGCGGCCCGATCCGCCGCATGGTCGAGGGCAATCGCCTCTCCTCGATGATCCTCTGGGGGCCGCCCGGCACCGGCAAGACCACCATCGCCCGCCTGCTGGCCAAGGCCGCCGGCTATGAGTTCCAGCAGCTGTCGGCGGTGTTCTCGGGCGTCGCCGACCTCAAGAAGGCCTTCGAGCAGGCCCGCATGCGCCGCTCGGCAGGGCGGGCGACCCTGTTGTTCGTCGACGAGATCCACCGCTTCAACCGCGCCCAGCAGGATGGCTTCCTGCCCTTCGTCGAGGAGGGCATCGTCACCCTGGTCGGCGCAACCACGGAAAACCCCAGCTTCGAGCTCAACGGCGCTTTGCTGTCCCGCAGCCAGGTCTTCGTCCTGCGCCGCCTCGACGACGACGCCCAGCGGAACCTCCTGACTAAGGCCGAGGCCGCCGAGGGCCGTAGCCTGCCGGTCGATGACAACGCCCGCGAGGCGTTGATCGCCATGGCCGACGGCGACGGCCGCTACCTGCTCACCCTGGCCGACACCCTGCTCGGCCTCGATTTCCCCCAGCCCCTCGGCATCGCCGGCCTGTCCCAGGTCCTGCAGAAACGCAGCCCGGCCTACGACAAGGACCGCGAGGGCCACTACAACCTTATCTCCGCCCTGCATAAGTCGGTGCGCGGCAGCGATCCGGATGCCGCCCTCTACTGGCTGGCCCGCATGTTGGAGGGGGGCGAGAACCCATTGTTTCTGGCCCGCCGCATCGTGCGCATGGCCTCGGAGGACATCGGCGAAGCCGACCCCCTGGCCCTGGTCATCGCCAACGCCGCCAAGGATACCTACGACTTTCTGGGCAGCCCTGAGGGCGAACTGGCCTTGGCTCAGGCCGTGGTGCATCTCGCCGCCGCGCCCAAGTCCAACGCGGTTTACAAGGCTTTCGGCGAGGCCCGCAAAGCCGCGAAAGAGACCGGCTCCCTGATGCCCCCGGCCCACATCCTCAACGCGCCCACAAAGCTCATGAAGGACATCGGCTACGGCAAGAACTACGCCTACGACCCCGACACCGAGCGCGGCTTCTCCGGCCAAAATTACTTCCCGGACGGCATGGCGCGGCGAAAGCTCTACCAGCCGAAAGGCGAGGGGGCCGAGGCGCGGATCAAGGAGCGGCTCGACCGCTGGGCGGCGATGCGGGAGGAGGGCGGTGAATAGCGCACCCTCCCTCCCTCCCCTTTATGGGGAGGGACAGACGGCGAAGCCGTCAGGGTGGGGAAGTCGGATGCCGAGCGCCCCTGCCCGCTCGTACCCCACCCTGCGAGGCTTCGCCTCGCTGTCCCTCCCCATAAAGGGGAGGGAGGTATGAGCACGCTCACCGACGCCGACATCGCCTTCGTCAAATCCCTCGTCATCCACGAGGACGCCGCCATCATCGCCCTGAACAAGCCCTCGGGCCTCTCCAGCCAGGGCGGCCGCATCAAGGCCCACACCCTCGACGACCTGCTCGCCGCCTTCGCCAAATCCAGCGGCAACCGCCCGCGCCTTGTTCACCGCCTCGACCGCGACACCTCCGGCGTCATCCTCACCGCCCGCACCAAGCCGGCCGCCGGTTTCCTCGGCAAGGCGATGATGGGCCGCCGCTTCCGCAAGACCTACCTGGCCATCGTCACGCCCGGGGCGCCGGACCCGACTGGCGGGACCATCGAGCACCCGCTGCGGCGGGAGGAAATCGGCCGCGAGAGCTACATGCGGATCGCCACGGCCGACGAGCCGGGCGCCGAGACGGCCCTGACCCGCTACCGCACGCTGGCCAAGGCGGAGGGCGCGGCGCTGGTCGAATGCAGCCCGCAGACCGGGCGGATGCACCAACTGCGCGTCCACCTGGCGAGTATCGGGCGGCCGATCGCCGGGGATGTACGCTACGGCGGGGCGCTGGCCGTGAACGGCGTGGCGGCCCCGCGCCTGATGCTGCACGCGGTGCGGCTGAGCTTCCCGCACCCCGAGGGCGGGACCACGACCATCGAGGCTCCGATGCCTGAGGATATGCGGACGGTGGCAGAGGCGCTGGGCCTGAACGCCTAGACCTTCAACGCCGCGTCCGTCGCCCGGATCAGCCCGTCGATGATTCCCGGCTCGGTGGACGCATGCCCGGCGTCCCAGATGATCTCGAACTTCGCTTCCGGCCAGGCCTGGTGCAGCGCCCACGCCGTCTCCAGCGGCGTCACCACGTCAAACCGCCCCTGCACGATCCAGCCGGGAATGTGCCGCACCTTGTCCACGTTGTTCAGCAGCCAGCCGTCTTCCTCGAAGAACCCCCGGTTGGCGAAGAAGTGGTTCTCGATCCGCGCGAAGGCGATGGCGAAATCGGTCTCGTTGAACTTCGGCGGCCGCGCTTCCGGCCCCCGGATCGAGATGGTGTCGCCCTCCCACTGGCTCCAGGCCGCCGCCGCCTCGCCCTGCACCCGGCGGTCCGGATGGGTCAGGCGGCGGTGGTAGGCGGCGATCAGGTCGCCGCGCTCGGCCTCCGGGATCGGGGCCTTGAACTTCTCGAAGGCGTCGGGGAACAGCATCCCGGCCCCGTCCTGATAGAACCACTTCAGCTCGCGCTGGGTGACCAGGAAGATGCCCCGCAACACCAATCCCATGACCCGCTCGGGATGGGTGATGGCGTATGCAAGAGCCAGCGTCGAGCCCCAGCTGCCGCCGAACACCACCCACTTTTCGATGCCCAGATGCACCCGCAGCCGCTCGATGTCCTCGATCAGCGTCCAGGTGGTGTTGTCGTCCAGCGAGGCGTTCGGCCGGCTCTTGCCACAGCCGCGCTGGTCGAACAGGGCGATGCGGTATTTCTGCGGATCGAAGAACCGCCGCATGGTCGGGTTGATCGCCCCGCCCGGGCCGCCATGCAGCACCACAGCCGGCGCACCACCGGGATTGCCGCACTCCTCGAAGAAGATCTCGTGGGCGCCGTCCGTCTTCAGCCAGCCGAAATTGTACGGGTCGATCTCGGGATAAAGCCCACGACGGCCGTGGCTCTGGCCGACGGAGGGATTCTGGGAAGCACGGTCCATTTTCGGGTTCTACGACGCCGCGTAAACCGCCGCCAGTGACCTTCCGTTCAGGTTACCGGAAACCGCCGGTCCAGCCACGCCAGCAGCGCCCGGTTGACCTCTTCCGGCTTCTCCTGCTGCGTCCAGTGGCCACTGCCCTCGATCAGCACCTTCTCCAGGTCGTCGCAGATGTTTTCCATGCCGTCGGCGGAGGAGGGCGGCAGCACCGCGTCCTTCTCGGCCATGACCATCAGGCTGGGCTGGCGCACCCGGTGCTCGATATGCTCGGCGGCGTGCCAGT
>JBKJSF010000196.1:0-4524 GCA_046595895.1 Caulobacter sp.
GCCACGGCATGATCTTCGGGGTCAGCGCCCTGCCCGGCTAGAGCGCCTCTTCCACGGCCGCCTTGATCTCCGGGTCGAGCGGGTCGGTCCGAGGCCCGAAGACGTTGACCAGCCTGCCATCCTTGCCGACCAGCAGCTTGTGGAAGTTCCACACCGGCTCGGCCGGTTCGCCGACCTGTTCGACCGCCCATTTGTAGAAGGGATGGGCCCCGTCGCCCTTCACATCCACCTTGCCGGTCATCGGAAAATCGATGCCGAAGTTGGTGCGGCAGAATTCACTGATCTCCGCCTCGCTGCCCGGCTCCTGGCCCATGAACTGGTTGCAGGGCACGCCCAGCACCACCAGGCCCTGGTCGCGGTACTCGGCGTACAGCTTCTCCAGCCCGTCGTACTGCGGGGTCAGGCCGCACTTGCTGGCTACATTGACCACCAGCACCGGGTGATCCTTGAAGGTCGTCATCGGCAACGGCTGGCCGTCGATGGCGGTGAATTCGAAGTCCCAGGCGTTGGTCATGGCGCTCTCCTCATGTGACGCGAACATGGCGCAGTTTGCGGCCGTGGCAACCGTGACGTGGCGTCAGAACCCCGCCGCCTGCTCCACCGCCAGCCCCAGATCCAGCGCCCGCGCCGCCTCTTCCCCGGTCACCACCGGCCGGGGCGACTTGCCGAGCACGGCGGCTACAAACCCCTGCACACTGGTCCCCAGCGGGTCGCGCCCGGCCGGGGTTTCGGTGAAGGCCTCGTTCAGCGGGAACGGTGTCGAGTTGCTGAACCGCCGGGTGACGAAGTCGATCTCGAGCACCCCCGACGGATAGACGATCCGCATCGTCCGCTCCCGCGCCTGGGCGTTCCTGGCGGCGGTGAAGACGGCGGTGAAGCCGTCCTCGAAGCTGGCCTCGCCGGTGATCTCGTCGGGCGTCCCTTCGGCTTCGACCGTGAACGGCTCCGCGTCGGTCAGGGCCAGGGCCAGGTCGATGTCGTGGATCATCAGGTCCAGCACCACCGACACGTCCTTGCTGCGGATCGACGGCGTGCCCTTGCGCACCGCCTCCAGCCGCAGCGGCTTTTCGGGAATGTCGAGCAGGCCCATGGCCTGGCTGACCACCCGCTCCTGGTGCCCGCAGGCCAACACCAGGCCGGCCCTGGCGGCCGCCTGGATCAGCTTGTCGGCGTCCTCCAGCGTCGTCGCCAGCGGCTTTTCGATATACACCGGCTTGCCGGCCCCCAGGCACTGCAGCGCCAGCGCCGCATGCGTCGTCGCCGGCGTCGCCACGGTGATGATGTCGGCGACCTTCAACAGGTCGGCGAGATCGCCGTAAGCCTCGGCCCCGTACTGGTTCGCCATTTCGAAGCAGCGTTCAGGATGCTGATCGTAGATGCCGACCAGCTCGACGCCATCCATCTCGGCGTATTTGCGCGCGTGATAGCCGCCAAACACGCCTGAACCGATGACACCGGCTTTGAGAAGTTTCGTCATGGCCCCGGGTTTAGCGCAGTTCGCGGCTTTCGCGATAGCGCAACAGGGCCTAAACAGGCGTTTGAATATACGCCGTAAGACGGAGAGGAAATCCCATGACCACATCCCGCGAAGTGCGCCTCAAGAGCCGCCCCGAGGGCCTGCCGACGCCCGCCAACTTCGAGGTCGCCTCGGTCGATCTGCCGGCCCCCGGCCCGGGCGAGGTCCAGGTGCGCAACCATTTCATGTCGGTCGACCCCTACATGCGCGGCCGCATGTACGACCGCCCCAGCTATGTGCCGCCCTTCCAGATCGGCGAGGCTCTGCAGGGCGGCTGCGTCGGCGAGGTGATCGCCTCGAACGATCCGTCGCTGCAGGTCGGCGACCCTGTCCAGTCGATGCTGGGCTGGCGCGAGGCCTACAACGCCCCGGCCTCGGCGGTGCAGAAGCTCGACACCTCCAGCGGCCTGCCGCTGCAGGCATTCCTCGGCATCGCCGGCATGCCCGGCATGACCGCCTACGCCGGGCTGCTGAGGGTCGGTGGCCTGAAGGACGGCGACGTGGTGTTCGTCTCGGCCGCGGCCGGAGCGGTCGGCTCGGTCGTCTGCCAGATCGCCAAGATCAAGGGTCACACCGTCATCGCCTCGGCCGGCGGCCCCGAAAAGGCGGCCTTCCTCAAGTCGATCGGCGTCGATCACGTCATCGACTACAAGGCGACCACGGACCTGAAGGCCGCCCTGCGCGAAGCCGCTCCCCGGGGCATCGATGTCTATTTCGAGAATGTCGGCGGCGAGCACCTGGAAGCGGCCATCGACTCGGCCCGCCCCTTCGCCCGCTTCGCCCTCTGCGGCATGATCAGCCAGTACAACGAGACCGGCGAGCCCAAGGGCCCGTCCAACCTCATCCAGGCGGTCGGCAAGAGCCTGAAGCTGGAAGGCTTCATCGTCTCCAACCACTACGACATGCTGCCCGACTTCCTGCGCGACATGTCGGCCTGGATCGCGTCCGGTCAGCTGGTCTGGAAGGACACTGTCGACGAGGGCATCGACAATGCCGCCGGCGCCTTCATCAAGCTCTTCAAGGGCGGGAACATGGGCAAGATGCTGGTCAAGCTCAGCTAGAGCGTTCGCCGGCCAAGTGGAATCACTTGGCCGATCAGCGAGAGCGACCAACACGAAACCTGGCGTCCCGCGCGCCGCCTGTGGCGGCGCGCGGTCCTTGGCTATTCCAGGTAGGACAGGCAGCCCAGGGCGTCGGTGCCCAACTGAGTGATGCTGGCCGAGACGTCCTTGTCCATGGCGGTCTTGTAGCCCTCAGTGGTCGCCTGCATCCCCTCGATGGCCTTGGTCTGGAACGCCTCGTCCTTGGTCTGCAGGTAGTCGACCCAGTAGCCGGCCAGTTCGACCATCTGCGGATCCTCCGGCTCGCCTTCCTTCTGGGACATCTTGGCGAACAGCAGGGTGGCGGTCATGCAGCGCCCCGTGTCTGCGGCGTTGGTCGAGGCCTTGACCTTCAGGGTGCTGGCCGCGGGGGCCTGGGCCTGGGCGCCGCCGACCAGGGCGGTGGCGAGGGCCACGCCGGCGGCGAGGCGGATAAGCGAGCTTTTCATGAACTTGATCCCGTTGTTGTCGAGGCCGGTTCTAGCAGAACTAAAATCCTTTGCGCGCCCTCCGAAAAGGTGGGGTCACGGCCTCGCCTTGAGCTCCGTCAACGCCCACTGCTCGCCCTGCTTGCGGAAGCTCAGCGACACCCGCGCGCCCGGCGAATCCGGGGCGCTGGCCATGACATCGGCATAGGCGCGGAAGGTGGTGCGGCCAGCCGCCAGACCGGCCCCGGGTACCGCCTCATGATCGATGGTGGCGCTCTCAAGAGTCATCGCCGAGACTGAACCGTTGGTCGTGAACTCCGGGCCCGACAGCGGCGGCAGGGTCTCGACCTTGTTGATCTTGTCCGGCCCCGGACCGCAGGCGGCGGCCAGCAGGCAGAGCGTCATGGCCAGGAGCGCTGGGGGGGGGAGCCTCATGGAACATCCTTCCTTGTACGGAGCGGGCCGTAGCACGCCTGTATGACAGATCAACCAATTGCCTTCCCGGGACGCGCCCCATGGCCTACAAGCCCCGCCTGAATTGGGTTTTGCAAGCTGGAGAGTGATCGTGGCGCGGCTGTTCGACGCCTTTGTTATGGTCGACTGGAGCGCGTCTTCCACGCCGAAGACGGGCCGCGATTCCATCTGGATCGGGGTCAACAAGCGTGACGCCCGCTTCCGCCCCACCTTCGAGGCCCACAACCCGGCCACCCGCGCCGCCGCCATGGCGATCCTGCGCGAGGTGATCGGCGACCTGCGCCGGCGCGGCGAGCGGGTGCTGGTCGGCTTCGACTTCCCGCTCGGCTACCCGCGCGGAACGGCGGCGAAGCTCGGCCTCAAGTCCGCCGACTGGTCCGGCATGTGGAAGTTCCTAGCCGACAACGTCGTCGACAAGCCGACCAATCTCAACAATCGTTTTGCCGTGGCCAACAAGGCCAACCGGCTGATGACCGATTCGGCCAAGCCCTTCTGGGGCTGCCCGGCCAAGGACGCTCAGACCTGGCTTTCCTCGACCAAGCCCGAGCACACTGCCGACTTGCCGCCGGTGCTGCGCGCCGCCGAGCTGGCCACGCAAGGCAAGGGCAAGGCCGGCGCCAAGAGCGTCTGGCAGATCTTCGGCAACGGCACGGTCGGGAGCCAGGCCATCGTCGGCATCCCGGCGGTGCGGGCCCTGAAGCTTGAACTGGGCGACAAGGCGAAAGCCTGGCCGTTCGAGACCGGCTGGAAGACGCTGAAGGACGCCGATGTCGCCGACATCGAGGTGCTGTTCGCCGAGGTCTATCCGGCGCTCGGCGACGTGCGCCCGGAAGCCGGCGAAATTCTCGACCGGGCCCAGGTCCGCGCCCTCTGCGAACACTTCCTGCGCCTCGACGAGGCCGGCAAGCTGGGCGAGGTCTTCGCAGCTACGAAGAGCGCCAGCGAGGCCGAGATCGCCATCATCGAGACCGAGGAAGGCTGGATTCTCGGGGCCTAGGCGGGCCGG
>JBKJSF010000075.1:0-8661 GCA_046595895.1 Caulobacter sp.
AGGAGGAGGAGGAGGAGGAGGAGGCGGAGGCGGAGGAGAGCCGCTGGTGATGAAGTTGGCGGCGCTGAGGCTGGCGGCGGAAATGCCAGCCAGGGTCACGGTGCTGCCGTCGGAAAAGCTCACCTTAGCCCCGGCCGCCAGTTGGCTGATGCCGGTATAGCCGCCGAACGCTGTGATATCGATCAGGTCCACGCCCAGTTCGAAATCGGCGATGGTGTTGGTCGTGCCGTCGCCTGTCCCGATGACGAAGACGTCGGCGCCTGCCCCGCCAGTCAGGGTGTCCTGACCCGCTCCGCCAACCAGGATATCGTCGCCGTCGCCGCCGTACAGCTTGTCGGCGCCGAGCCCGCCCTCAAGTTTGTCGAAGCCGCCCAGGCCGTTCAGCGTATCATTGCCGTCCAGCCCCAGGATGATCTCATTGCGCCCGTCGCCCGACACGGTGTCGGCCCCGGCCGTGCCGCTCAGCGTCCGGTCATAAACCACGCCGGACGGCGGTGGGGGAGGCGGCGGCAGGCCAAGGAAACTTGCGTCAGTAACCGCCGTGGCCGCGATTCCGGCCAAGCGGAAGCTGCCGCCGCCCGTCACGGTGATAACCGTATCGACCCCGTCCTGAGCCTTGCTGTAGGCGCCGAAACCGGTGATGTCGATCCTGTCGCTGCCTGCGGTAAAGTCGCTGACAGTGTCGACGCCGCCGCTTGCGGTCGCAACGAAGATGTCCGCGCCGCCGCCTCCGGTCAGAAGGTCTGAACCGGCTCCGCCGGTAATGACGTCGTCGCCGTCGCCGCCCTCAATCCAGTCGTCTGCGTCGAGGCCGTTGAGCGTGTCCGCCCCGCCCAGACCGAAGATGTGGTCACGGCCCGCGGTGCCGTTGAGGGTCTGGGAAGCGCCATCGCCGGTGATGTCGTTGAAGACTGGTGGAGGTGGCGGTGGTGGCGGAGGGGGAGATGCGTTGGACAGGAAGCTGGCGTTGGTCACCGTCGTGGCTGTGACGCCCGTCAGGCGCACCGTGACACCGGTCATCAGGGTGACCAGCGCGTCCCCGCCGCTCTGAACGACGCTCTGATACTGGCCATAGGCCGTGTCGTCGATCAGGTCGCTTCCGACCAGGAAGTCGGTGATGGTGTCCGTCCCGGCCGCGCCGGCGAAATGGAAGACGTCGGCGCCCGCCCCGCCGGTCAGGGTATCGTTGCCCTGGCCCCCCGTAAGGTGGTTGGCGGCGGCGTTGCCGATCAGGGTGTCGGCTCCAATTCCGCCCACGGCATTCTCGATCACCGCGCCCTTGGCGATCGCCACATTACCGACCATGTTGTTGCCGGTGCTGTAGGTCCCGACGCTTGAGAAATTGCCCTCGCGCAGGTCGATGACCTGATTGTTCGAATAGCCGGAGAAGTCGAAGGTGTCGGCGCCGCCTGCGTCCCAGACGGCGAACACCAGGCGAGTTGTGGCGCTGGTTGCGATAAACCAGGGCCGGTCAGCGTTGGAGTTGAAGCCGTATATCGTGTCCCCCGTCCGCGTCGTCATATTCACACCATAGGTGCGCTGGGCCGCCGCGATATCGTCCAGCATCAGCGTGCCGGGATAGACCGGTCCAAAATCCGCGCCGGTACTATTTTCGGTGAAGTAGCTCATCACCGAATACTGTTGGGTATCCTCGTAATATTCGGCGTTATCCAGATAGGTGATCGAGACCCCTTCTTCAGCGTTGTAGCTGCCCGGATGTGAGAAGCCGATGGCGTGGCCGATCTCGTGGACCAGCACCAGCTGGCCGTAGTTGCCGATCTGAGGGTTGATCGCCGTACCGGAGTACTTCACCCAGACATCGCCACCGCTGGCGCCTTGGCTCGGGAAATAGGCGAATGCCGCCGCGCCAGCGGCGCCCGTGGCATAGTTGCCGTACAGAATGGTGGCGTTGTTTGAATAGGCCGCTTCACCCGTCGTGCCTGAACCCTCGCGCTGGAAGACGACATTGGAGACGTCCGACCAGGAAGCCTGGGCCAGCAAGGTGGCGTTGATCTGCAGTTCGGTGAATCGAGTGAAACCGGCTGTGTCGTCCGGCATGTTGGCGGGGGCGGTGGATCGGAAGGCGTAGGTCACTATACTGGGCGCGCCGCCCCAGTAGGGGTCGTCCCATCTGTTGTCCACGTCCGAAACGCCCGGCTGGAAATAGAAGTCGTTCCAAGAGGCGTAGGTGCGGTTCAGATGGAAGGCCGCTTCCTCGATGGTCTTCGAGACCTTGCCATTCGGACCGGCGCCCCCTCGTTCGCTGGCGTTGAGGAAGTCGCTCTGGTCGCCTCCGCCGGTCCCGCCACCGTTGGGGACAAAAACGGTTTTGTCGTCCCGGTCGCCGCCGCCCGCGCAGGCCGGGCAACCGCAGCCCAGCGCCTGCGGCGCGTCGCCGGATTCGATGACGGCCAGGTCGCCGAGGGCGTCGAGATGGTTGAGGCCGGTGTAGTTGGCGCCTTCGGTCAACCAGGCTCGGGTCAGAAGCGCGGTGTCGCTGGACAGGTCGTCCGGGACCACGGCAGCCGGGGCCACGACATCGTCCCCAAAATCGCCAAATCCGGTCAGCAGGTCGGACTCGCCAGGAGCTTCAGCCCCAATTCGATTTGCCATGCAATCCTCGAACACCCCGGCGGCGTCGCCGGACTCGCGTCTGCAGTTCCATCTGGATCATTTCCAGCGCAGAGCAAATGGAGCCCATGCGGACTCGTGCGAGACCGCTCCCATCCCGCTGATATAGCGTCTCTTGGATGAACCGGCGATGAAAACTGACGATTTACGACCCAACCGCGCTGACGGGTCGCGGTGTAGGCACGTCACGGACGCTTCGGGCTCTCCCCGCGCATTGCGAAAAGAGCCCGTTGCGCTTCCAGCTGGTGCGGAGCCTAGAGAATCCAGCCGCTCGTCACGTTGCCGTTCAGCTCGATGACCATGTCGGCCACGGCGTCGCCGTTAGTGTCGAACGACAAAGTGGTCAGGTTAGCGACCCCGTCATAGGCCCGCACCGCCTGGGCGGCGTGGCCGTCGAAGGCGGCGACAAAGGCGAAGGCCTGGTCGCCGGCGAGGCCGGTATTGGCATCGACCCCCTTGACGTTCAGCTTGTCGCCTTGGGAGGCGCTGAAGTCGAGGATGCGGTCCGCCGCCCCTACCGCCGACTCCGCGGTCAGGGTGTAGCTGAAGCTGTCCCTGCCCGCGCCGCCGGTAAGGGTGTCCTTGCCAAGGCCGCCAATAAGGATGTCGTCGCCGGCGTCGCCGAACAGGGCGTCATTGCCATTGCCGCCCAGCAGCTGGTCGATGTCGTCGCCGCCGTAGAGGGCGTCGTCACCGTCCAGGCCGTACAGCTTGTCCTTGCCGCCGTCGCCCTGCAGCTCGTCATTGCCGCCATTGCCCTTGAGGATGTCATCGCCGGCCAGGCCGAGGATGGTGTCCGCGCCGGCGCTGCCGTTCAGGGTGTCGTTGCCCGCCGTGCCGACGATACCGTTGGCGCCGCCGGTCTGGGCGAAGCCAAGGTTTTCGGCCGTCAGCTGGCCGGGCGAAACACCCTTCAGGGTGGCAACGGTCACCCAGCTGTTGGAGCCGCCGTTCAGGTCAACCTGGACCACAGAGCCGGTGGCGCTGGCGATAACCCGCACGTGACCGGTGCTGGTCGGGTTGGCGACGCCGTCCCAGTTGGTGAACTTCGCCGTCATGAAGCCGGCGAGGTCCAGCCGGTCGCCGCCGGCCCCGGCGGTGAAGTCCTCGACCGCCACCACCGCGCCGGCGGCGAAGTCGCCCTCGATGCGGATGGTGTCTACGCCCAGACCGCCAGTGACCGTGGCGGAACCGTGGGCTTCGAAGCGGTCGAGACCGTCGCCGCCTCGGGCCTGGGTCATGCCGGACAGGGCGGACAGGATGAAGCGGTCATCACCCGCGCCGCCGTCGAGCACGAAACTGCCGGCGCCGCCGGCCGCCCGGGCAATGGCCAGGACGTCATTGCCGTTCTGGCCATACAGCTGGTCGGACGTGCCGCCGGTATCGGTCAGCTGATCATTGCCGTCGCCGCCGATCAGGTTGTCGTTGCCAAGCCCGCCGTCGACGATGTCGTCGCCCGCGCCGCCTTCCAGCCGGTCGTTGCCGCCGAAGCCGCCGATGGTGTCGTTGCCGGCGTTGCCCCGAAGGACGTTGGCCGCCTCGTTGCCGCGCAGGCTGTCATTGCCGGACCCGGTGGTGCCGTTCTCGATGACCACGCCGTTGGCGATCGTGTAGCCGCCGTGGATGCCGAAGGCGTAGTTCATCCAGCCGCCGCCGCCTTGCTCGTACTGCAGGCTTGCGGCCCGGAGGTCGATGTTGGCGTCGCGGGCCCCGGTGTAGCGGATCTCGTCGGTGCCGCCGCCGTCCCAGATCGACGAATAGAAAGTGCCGGCGGCGTTTTCGTCTTTCAGTGAATAGATGTTGGCGCCGGAGTTGTACTCTTCGTTGACGCCGTACTTGTCCTGGATCACCGCGATATCGAGCGCGCCCAAGGTGCCCATCCAGCCAAACGGAGATGCGTTGGTTCCGGTGATGCCGCCGCTGCTGGGCATGCCGTAGGGCGATGACTGCCAGCCGTCGTTGTAGGACATCATGGTGAAGACCTGCTGGCTCAGGTCGAAGTCGCCCAGGGTGCCGCCGATCGGAACCGAGCCGGCGTCCTCGCTCGGGCCCGCGCCGCGCATAACGCTGGAGCGACCGCCGTTGTCGTGCGGGTGGGCCATGCCGTGGCCGTGGCCAAACTCATGCAGCAGGGTGGTGAAGTAGAAGCCGCCCTGGCTGACGCCGGCCTCGGTCCAGCGGACGTCGCCGCTGTTGAACTCGGCCTGGCCTTCATTGGGCTCGTTGGGGGGGCTCATACGGCCCAGCAGGCTGGCGCCGACCCCGGGAGTGCCCTGGTAGGTGATGAACTTCAGGTCGGCTTCGGCACGAGTGGCGACCTCAATGTAGATGATGTCGGCGACATTTTCGAACTGGTCGAGGGCGACTCGGAAGGCGTCCTTCTCCCACTGCAGCATGTTCTTGGCCTGGACCATCGTGGCGATCCCGCCCGGCTCTTCATCGACGAACACGTCGCCCTGCTTCGCGAAGTAGTAGGTGATGACGTTCTTGCCGGTGATGCCGTATTCGTTGTTGGTGATCGGCGAGCCGCCGTCCGGCGTGCGGTAGTTGGGCCGGCTGCCGTTGTCGCCGTCCGGGTTGCGGGAGCTGCGGTCGAATACGCTGCCCCAGTCGATGGAGTGCAGCGGGCTGTCGGGCGAATAGAAGGGCACGTAGGAGCCCGGCGCATTGGCATCGACACTGGTCAGGAAAATCTCGTAGTCACCGACGAACTCGCCGTTCGTGCCGTCGGCCGGCTCGTTATCGAACGAGCGGGCGTTGATGTAGTAGTCGCCGGTAACCTCGGCCGTGTAGGTCAGGATGGCGTCGAGGCCTGAGGGGGTGTTGGGCCCGCCGCCGTCGGCGCTGAGGATGAAGGTCCCGTTGGCGTCGTAGAGCTCAAGGAAGGCGTCGGCCAGCGGCACGGCGTTCGGTCCGCCAACCTTCAGGAACATCGAGACGTCGTAGGTCTGGCCGGCCTCGAAGTGGACCTTGAACCAGTCCATGTCGCCGACCGTGTCGATGGCGGCGATCACATGGGCCCCGTCGAGCTCCAGGGTGGCGGTGGTCGTGGCGTCGTCGGCGTGAACGTCGGTGGTGATCAGTACAGGAGCCGTTGGGGCGATGTCCTTGTCATCTCCGACGCCATCGAAGGCAAAGCCGTCTGTGTTCTTCGACATCTTCATGCAGCCAGCGCAACCGCAGCGCAGCAGGACGGTCTGAGCCGCTTCGGCATCCTCCGTGGCGATCACCATGGGGGCCAAGGACGGCAGATGGACCGGCTGGGCGGCACCAGCCAGGCGCAGGAGCGTTGTCGGCGGGGTGAAGTCCTCGACCAGCGTCGAACGGCGGAACAGGATGCTGTCGTCGGCGTCCATGCGGATCGCTGCTTGGTTGCGGTAGGCCATTTCGATCTCCCTCCAACGGGCGAAACGGCCTTTCGCCGCCCCCGTCCTGTTTCAGGTTAACGAGCGGGGTGGCCGGGTTCTTCCGGCTGCGGTTCAAATTGTTTTGGAGCACTGTCTGGAAGCAGGAGGAAGAGGCGCGGGGCGGTGACGGAAAGCCATCCCCCGATGCCGCAAATGCTGACCACGCGTTTGACCCTCCAGCCAATTGCGGTGGTTAACGTCGTTACAAATGAAACCGTTCCAAGGTCGGTGAATCTCGTTCGTCGGTTGTTGTTGTCCAGGCGCAACCAGGCGTCTTTCAGCCCTCGGCCGGCGCGGGATGGATAGACCGACGAAGTCCGCCCCCGACAAGCGCACACCAGCTGAATCCCTGAATGTGGACATGTCTGGTTGACGGGAGAGTTTCGACTGCCTGAACAAGGCATGGGCTGCTCCGCGACAGCCATCGGCGTCGTGACTAACGGCTCCCCAAGGCCACCGCGTCTCATCGGACACGACGCACCAAGGCCTGGTTGAGATTCAAGTGGCGGGACGTGCGGCCGCCTGCCCCCACGAATGCGGAATATCGGCGGGATCCCGGCTTCTCTATCATTTGGGTCAGGCACGGAATCAGTTCCAAGGAGATCAGGACCATGCAAGTTTGGAAAACCATGTTGAGCGCGGCGGCCATGCTCGCGGGCACGGGCGCGGTGACACTGGCGCCTGCCCCGGCCTTGGCGGCCACCTACTGGTGCAACGACGGCGTCGCTGTAAGCAACACCAAGAGCTGCAAGAACCATGGCGGCTACACGCCGCAGACATCGGTCCATGTCGCGGCTGGCGACGTCAACGGCGATGGCATCTCGGACCAGGCGGCGGCCGGCAACCTGACGTCCTACCTGCGCACGCCCCGCGCCAACCAGCCCTGCGGCCCCGGGCCTGTCGTCGCCCCGGCCTGCCTTGTCCAGGCAGGCGGCGAAGGAGCCTGCCTGAAGAACGGCGGCAAGCTGGCCGACAGCGGGGCCAAGAAGTTCTGCATCCCCCGCCGCTGATCGGGTAGCATCAGGCGGCCCGCCCTCAGCGCGCGAACTTCTGGAACTTGATCCGGTGCGGGATCAGGCTGTCGACGCCGAGGCGGCGCTTCTTGTCTTCCTCGTACATCTCGAAGTTGCCCTCGAACCATTCCACGTGGCTGTCGCCTTCGAAGGCGAGGATGTGGGTCGCCAGGCGGTCGAGGAACCAGCGGTCGTGGCTGATGACCACGGCGCAGCCGGCGAAGCCTTCCAGCGCCTCTTCGAGGTTCTGCAGGGTTTCGATGTCGAGGTCGTTGGTCGGCTCATCGAGCAGGATCAGGTTGCCGCCGGTGGCAAGCGTCTTGGCCAGGTGGACGCGGTTGCGCTCACCGCCCGACAGCAGCCCGACCTTCTTCTGCTGGTCGCCGCCCTTGAAGTTGAAGCTGCCGACATAGGCGCGGCTGTTGAGCTCGCGCTTGCCGACCATCATCACGTCAGTGCCGCCGCTGATCGCCTGCCAGACGGTGTGGCTCGGGTCGAGGTCGTCGCGGCTCTGATCGACGTACGCCAGCTTGACCGTCTCGCCGACCTTTACGGTTCCGGCGTCCGGCTTTTCCTGGCCGGTGATCAGCTTGAACAGGGTCGATTTGCCGGCCCCGTTTGGACCGATGACGCCGACGATGCCGTTCGGCGGCAGCCGGAAGGTCAGGCCCTTGAACAGGATCTTGTCGCCGTATTCCTTTTCCAGGTCGGTGACCTCGAGCACGAGGTTGCCGAGGCGCGGGCCGGGCGGAATCTGGATGACCGCGTGGGTCTGGGCGTTACGGCTGTTTTCCTGTTCGCGGACCATCTCGTCATAGGCGGCCAGACGGGCCTTGGACTTGGCCTGGCGGGCCTTGGCGCCCGAGCGCACCCATTCCAGCTCGCGGGTCAGGGCGCGCTGGCGGGACTCGGATTCGGACTGTTCCTGGACGACGCGCTTGGTCTTCTGTTCCAGCCAGCCTGAGTAGTTGCCCTCGAAGGGGATGCCCTTGCCGCGGTCCAGTTCCAGGGTCCACTTGGTCACCTGGTCGAGGAAGTAGCGGTCGTGGGTGACCAGGATGACGCAGCCCGGGAAAGCCTCCAGGTGATGCTGCAGCCAGGCCACGGACTCGGCGTCCAGGTGGTTGGTCGGCTCGTCGAGCAGCAGCATGTCGGGCTTGGACAGCAACAGGCGGGCCAGCGCCACGCGGCGCTTCTCACCGCCCGACAGCTGGACCACGCCGCTGTCGTTGGGCGGACAGCGCAGGGCGTCCATGGCCATCTCGATGCGGCTGTCTATGTCCCACACGTCGCCGGCGTCGATCTTTTCCTGCAGGGCCGTCATCTCGGTCATCAGTTCGTCGGTGTATTCATCGGCCATTTCCATGGCGATGGCATTGAAGCGGTTGACCCACTGCTTCTCCTCGCACCAGGCCTCGACGTTCTCGCGGACGTTCAGGCTGTCGTCGAGCTGCGGCTCCTGCTCCAGATAGCCGCGCTTGACGCCATCGGCCGCGCGCGCCTCGCCCGAGAATTCGGCGTCCAGCCCGGCCATGATCTTCAGCAGGGTCGACTTGCCCGAACCGTTGACCCCGACCACGCCGATCTTGGCGTCGTTGTAGAAGCTCAGC
>JBKJSF010000110.1:0-4164 GCA_046595895.1 Caulobacter sp.
GATGCTGCTCGACGCCGGCCTGACGCGGCTGCGGCGAGCGCCGGAGATCGTGCTCGATGCGCCGTTGAGCCTGGCGGTCGGAGCGGCCGGCGAGGCGAAGGTGGGGGCGCGGTTCAACAGCATCTTCACGCCCCGCCGGGTCGAGATGATGCTGGAGGGCAATGAGCTGATCGCCATCGAGCCGCGCAAGGCGGTGGTCGAAGTCAGCGACAAGGAAACCGCGGCGGCCGTCACCCTGACCCCGCACCGGCGCGGCGAGGCGACGCTGGAGAGGCTGTGGCTGCGCTGGAAGGGGCCGCTGGGCCTGGCCTGGGCGCAACTCGTCCATCCACTAGAGTATGCGGCGCCGGTGACGCCCAACATCGCGGCGGTCAAGGAAGAGGCGCTGCGCCTGTTCTCGCGCGACGCCCTGCATGGCCTGAAGGAGCAGATCGAGACCGGGGAGGGGACCGAATTCCACGCCCTGCGCGACTTCGTGGCCGGCATGGACCACCGGACCATGGATTGGAAGCAGTCGGCCCGGCACGGCAAGCTGGTCGCCCAGGAGCGGCGCACCGAGCGCAACCACACCATCATCATGGCGCTGGATACCGGCCGGACGATGAGCGAACCGCTGGAGGGCTTGCCGCGCATCGACCGGGCCATCAACGCCGCCCTGCTGCTGGCCTATGTCGGTCTGGCCACCGGCGACCGGATCGGCATGTTCGCCTTCGACGCCAAGCCCCGCCTGTCGACCGGCGCCACCAGCGGGGTGCAGTCGTTCCCGCTGATCCAGCGACTGGTGGCGAGGCTCGACTACGCCAGCGAGGAGGCCAATTTCACCCTCGGCCTGACCACCCTGGCCGGCGACCTGGATCGTCGCTCTCTGATCGTCATGTTCACCGAGTTCACCGACAGCATCGGGGCAGAGCTGATGCTGGAGAACCTGCGCCGGCTGTTGAAGCGTCACCTGGTGCTGTTCGTGTTGATGCGCGACGAGGAGCTGGAGACCCTGGCCAAGGCCGAGCCGGTCGACAGCGCCGATGTCTCCCGGGCGGTGACCGCAGCGGCGCTGATCCGCGAGCGGGAGGTGGTGATGATGCGCCTGCGCCGTATGGGGGTGCAGCTGGTCGAGGCGCAGGTCGGCGCGGTCGGCCCGGCGCTGATCAACGCCTTCCTCGACATCAAACGCCGCAACCTGCTGTAGGAGGAAGACATGGCCGCCCTGCAGCTCAAAAGCGCCAAGTTCCGTCAGGAACGCGAGATCGACTGGCGGCGCCTCGACGGCCTGCTTGAAAAGGTCGAGGCGCGCGGCGCCCGGTCGCTGACCGACGAGCAGCTGCTGGCCATTCCGGTGCTGTACCGCTCGGCCCTGTCGTCGCTATCGGTGGCCCGGGCCACCTCGCTGGACCAGAGCCTGATCGAATACCTGGAAGGGCTGTGCGCCCGGGCCTATTTCCTGGTCTATGGCACGAGGCCGTGGCTGGGCCAGCGGATGGCCCACTACTTCACCACCGGCTGGTCGAAGGCGGTCAAGGCGATCTGGAAAGAAACCCTGGCGTCCTTCCTGATCATCCTGTTCAGCATCGTGATCGGCTATCTGCTGGTCAGCCAGAATCCCGAAGTCTATTCATCGTTCGTCTCGCCGGAACAGGCTCAGGGCCGAGATCCGACGGCGACCTACAAGACCCTGCGTGAGACCATCTACGGGGGCGGGCCGGCCAATGAGCTGGGTGTCTTCGCCGCCAGTCTGTTCCAGAACAATGCGCAGGTGGCGCTGTTCTGCTTTGCGCTGGGCTTCGCCTTCTGCGTGCCAACGGCGATGCTGCTGATCTACAACGGCGCTTCGACAGGAGCGATGCTGGCTGTCTTCGCCGCCAAGGGGCTGGGCTGGCAGTTCGCGGGCTGGCTCATGATCCACGGGGTGACCGAGTTCTACGCCATCATCCTGGCGGGTGGGGCGGGGTTCAGGATCGGCCTGGCCGTGGCCTTCCCGGGTGACCGGACCCGGCTGGAATCCGCCTCTGAGGCCGGCAGGGCCTGTGGAGGGGTGATAGCCGGAGTGGTGCTAATGTTGTTGATCGCCGGCATTATCGAGGGCTTCGGCCGCCAGCTGATCACCTCCGACGTCATCCGCTATGTCATCGGCATAGGTTCGGGCCTGCTCTGGCTGGCATATTTCTATCTGCCGCGTCGCGAGAGGGGGATGGCCAATGTCCGCCTATGACGTCAACGCCAAGTCGGAGTCGGCCCTGCGCCGGTCTCTGGTCACCCCCGAGGGCATCGACCTCAACCTGCGCATCGGCGACGCCGGCCAACGGATTGGCGCCTTCGTCATCGACTGGCTGCTGCAGATCATCTGCATCGGCCTGTTCCTGTGGGCGGTGGGCTGGACCACCCTCTCGATGGGCCTCAAGGAGAGCAGCCATATCAAGATTATCGGCTTCCTCGGCTTCTTCCTCCTGAGCAACGGCTGGTTCATCGGCTTTGAGCTGTCGCCGCGGGCGGCGACCATCGGCAAGCGGATCATGGGCCTGCGGGTGGCGGCGCGGGACGGTGGGCGACTGACTGCAGAGGCCGTTGTGGCCCGCAACATCATGCGCGAGATCGAATTCTCCGCCCCGGTCCGCTTCATGCTCTTCGCGGCCTTCGCAGGCGGGGCGGACGGGCTGCTGGGGTTGTTCCTGGCCGTGTGGACCGGAATCTTTCTGTTTTTCCCGCTGTTCAACAAGGACCGCCTGCGAGCCGGCGACCTGATCGCCGGCACCTGGGTGGTGCGCACCCCCAAGCGAACCCTGCTGCCCGATCTTTCGGACAACGACGCCCGCGCCCACTTCGCCTTCAGCGACGCCCAGTTGTCGGCCTACGGGGTCAAGGAGCTGCATGTGCTGGAGCAGGTGCTGCGCACCCGCGACCGCAAGACCATGCAGGCGGTGGCCCAGCGCATCCGCCGCAAGATCGACTGGACGAGCGACACCTTTGAAAGCGACGAGCAGTTCCTGCAGGCCTACTACGCCGGCCTGCGGGCCCGGCTGGAGCAGCGGATGCTGTTCGGGCACCGCCGCAAGGACAAGTTCGACAAGGCCTAGATCGACTGGCCGTCGTCGACAGTGACGACGCTACCGGTGACCGCCTTCGAAGCGTCGGACGTCAGCCAGGCGATGACCGGGTCAAGGTCGGCCTGTTCCATCAGCCGGCGGCGCGGGAAGCCGGCGATCTGTTTCTGGCCGCCTTCGCTGGCGAACCAGTCGCTGTTCAGCTCGGTCTCGATGTAGCCGGGGCAGACGACGTTGACGTTGATGCCCTTGTTCGCCCACTCGCGGGCCAGGGTCTTGCCCATGTGGGCGACGGCCGCCTTGGAGGCGCAGTAGGCGGCCAGGCCTGGCAGCACCTTGTGGGCCCCGATCGAGGCGATAATGACGATGCGGCCGCGGCCCGTGTCCTTCGACCCCGCCGCCATCATCCGGCGAGCGCCTTCGCGCACGGTCAGGAAGGCGCCGGTGACGTTGATGTCGAGCACCGTGCGGAAATCCTCGACGGGCACGTCGATGGCCATGCCCTCGTTGTTCATGCCGGCGTTGGCGATGACCGTGTCTATGGGGCCAAGCTCACTCTGCGCGGCCTGGAAGGCGGCGATAACGCTGGCTTCGTCCTGAACATCCATGGCGTAGGCGGCGGCGGTCCCGCCGGCCGCCTGGATCTCGGCGACCAGGTCCGCCAAGCGGTCGGTGCGGCGGGCGCAGACGGCGACCCTGGCCCCGGCGGCGGCGAGTTGGCCGGCGAAGCGCCGCCCCAGGCCTGAGGAGGCGCCCGTGATCAGTACGGTGCGGCCGGCATGAGTCTGCTGGGTCATGGGATTCTCCGCGTTCGAGACGCCCTGTGCCCGCCTTCCGCTACGTCGGGCAAGTCAGACGATCCCGGTCGGCAGGCCGTCGAGGCTGACGGCATTCTTCTCGGCCCGATAATCGACCAGACCGTCCTCGCCCTTGGCCTCAGCCCAGCGGGTCAGGCTGTCGCGCTCGCCCTGATAGTCATAGAGCGGCACGCCGAAGCCGCAGGAGGTCTGCACTAGGGCCTGTGGAGATTCAGGATTCCCTGGATGTGGCGATCATGATTCAAGCTCCTTTTGGAGTTTGTGATGGACCGCTTGGTTTTAACGGATGCGCAGTGGGCGAAGATGGAGCC
>JBKJSF010000115.1:0-4614 GCA_046595895.1 Caulobacter sp.
CCTGCAGCTGTTTCACTAGCCCGAGCCCTAGCGAAGCGGCGACCACTATACCGCTGATCGGCCAACCACAAAAAACCCGACGTCATTCGAAAAGGCCGTGAAAATTGGACCAAACCCCCGTGCCCTGTTGGCTTTGGCGTTGCCCCAAGCTGCTGGAATGTAGCCTCTGGCGTTGGTCAGTGTGTTGGTCGGGCGGGGGTCGGTTGGTCGAATTGGCTACGCGCCGACCCACGCCTCCGGCTGGGTGCGCGGCGGCGGCCCTGGGGGCTGGTGAGTATGTCTAGACATATTGCCAAAAGCCCCGGCCGGCGGGCGTTCGGCGGATAACTGGCCTTGTCGCGCCCCTAGTTCGGACGAGTGAGGCTGCTCAACGGCAGGTCCAGCGTCACAACCAGTCCTTGGGGACGCCAGTCCCTGCTGAGCTTGCCGCCCAGCTGGGTCTCGACGCTTAGCTTGGAAAGGGTTGAGCCGAAGCCCTCGGTGGTGGCCGCGCCCTTCACCTTGGGCCCGCCGGTCTCGGCCCATTCGACGATCAAGTCGCGCGGAGTCCGGCGACAGGTAATGGTCACCGCGCCTTCCGGCTTCGAGAAGCCGCCATACTTGGCGGCGTTGGTCGCCAGTTCGTGGAAGATCAGGGCCAGGGGCGTGGCCGCCTGGTCGTCAATGGTCGCCTTGTCGCCCTGGATGACCACTCGGGCCGGATCGTCCGTCAGATAGGGCTTGAGCAGTTCGGCCAGCAGTTCCGACAGGTCGGTCAGCCGTGGTCCCTGGCCGGCGACCGCATGGGGCCGGACAAAGTCGTGGGCCCGGCCCAGTGAGACGATCCGCTCGCGCAGGTCCTTGGCGAATCCCGACGCTTCCGGGAAGCGTCGGGCCGAGAGGGCGACCAGGCCGGAGACCACCGAGAAGATATTCTTGATGCGGTGGCTGAGTTCACGGCTCAGCAAGGTCTCCTGTTCGGCCAGGCGCTTGTGGTCGTGGATGTCGGTGCAGGTGCCGAACCAGCGGGTGACAGCCCCGCCGGCATCGCGAGCGGCCCTGGCCCGGCCGAGCGTCCAGCGGTACTCACCGCTGTGGTGGCGCAGGCGGTACTCGATCTCATAGGGCTCGCCGGTCTCCAGCGAGTGGCGCCAGAGGGTCCAGGCTCTTTGCTGGTCGTCGGGGTGGAACATGCCATTCCAGCCCTCGCCATCGGTGGCGCCGGCCGGGACGCCGGTGAACTCGTACCAGCGGGCATTGTAGTAGTCGTGGTGGCCGTCTGGCCGCGTCGACCAGACCATCTGGCATGCTGTCAGCCAGGGCCCGGAACTGAGTCTCGCGCTCGGCCCGCCAGGCCAGCGCCTGGCGCAGATCCAGCAGGTTCATCACCTGGCGCGCCAGGGAGAGCAGGGCCTTCCCCTGGCTGAGGGTCAGGCCGTCGGGCCGGGGCTCCCGGTCGAGCACACAGAGCGTCCCCAGCGCCTCGCCCCGCTGGGTGCGCAGGACCGCGCCGGCGTAAAAGCGGAAGTGTTCCGGACCGTTGACCAGCGGACCGTCGGCGAACCGGTCATCCTGGGCCATGTTGGCGACCTGGTAGAGCGGCTGGTCCTGGACGATGGCATGGCCACAGACGGAGACATCGCGCGGCAGCTGGGAGTCGCCCAGGCCGCAGGTCGATTTGAACCATTGGCGATCGGCGCTGACCAGGCTGATCAGGGCCGCCGGCGCCTCGCAGATCTGGGCGGCGAGCGCGGTCAGGTCGTCGAAGGTCGCTTCCGATTCAGTGTCCAGAATCCGGTAGCTCTCCAGCGCGTCGAGCCGGCGGACTTCCTGGGGATCATCGATCATGCGGCCTCAAAAACAAGTCTCTCTGAACCGTAAAATACGCGGGACGGTCCGAGGTTGCCTGTCAGTGTTCCGACAATGGAACTTTTAGAAGGCCAAAGAGATCAGGCGCTGACGAGGAAACTGAGCTGTCGGCCACCCTCCGCGTCGGCCTGGGCCAGTTCGCGGTCGGTCAGGCGGGTGGGGTAGTCACCGGTGAAATAGTGGTCGGTGAATTGCGGGTTAGAGGGGTCGCGCGGGCCGACGCCGAGCGCCTCGTACAGCCCCTCGACGCTGAGGAATCCGAGGGAATCCACTTCGAGGAATTTGGCCATCTCCTCGAGCGACTTGGTGGCGGCCAGCAGCTTGTCGCGCTCAGGCATGTCGATGCCGTAGAAGTCCGGCCACTTGATCGGCGGCGAGGCGCTGCGCAGGTGCACCTCCGTGGCGCCGGCCTCGCGGACCATGCGGACAATCTTGCGGCTGGTGGTGCCGCGGACGATGGAGTCGTCGATCAGCACCACCCGCTTGCCTTCCAGCACGGCGCGGTTGGGGCTGTGCTTCATGCGCACGCCCAACTCACGCACGCTCTGGGTCGGCTGGATGAAGGTGCGGCCAACGTAGTGATTGCGGATGATGCCCATCTCGAACGGCACGCCGCTCTGCTGCGCATAGCCGATCGCCGCCGGCACGCCGCTGTCGGGCACCGGCACTACGACGTCGGCCTCGGGACCGCTTTCGATGGCCAGGCGCGCACCCATCTTCTTGCGCACGTCATAGATCGAGCGGCCGTCCACGACGCTGTCGGGGCGGGCAAAATAGACCAGTTCGAAGACGCAGGGCCGGGCGCGCAGGGCCGGGAAAGGCCGCAGGCTCTCGATGCCGGTGTCGTCGATGATGACCATCTCGCCGTGCTGAACGTCGCGCACGAAGCGGGCTCCGATCATGTCGAGCGCGCAGGTCTCCGAGGCCAGCACCGGCTTGCCGCCGAGGTCGCCCAGCACCAGGGGACGGATGCCGAGCGGATCGCGCACTCCGATCAGCTTCTTGTTGGTCAGGGCGATCAGGGCGTAGCCGCCCTCGATCTGGCTGATGGCGTCGATGAAGCGGTCAACGAAGCGGGCCTTTCGGGACCGGGCCAGCAGGTGGAGGATGACCTCGCTGTCGCTGGTCGACTGGAAGATGGCCCCGTCGCTGACGAGGCGGTCGCGCAGGGTGTGGAAGTTGGTCAGGTTGCCGTTGTGGGCCAGGGCGACGCCGCCGGCTTCCAGGTCGGCGAACATCGGCTGGACGTTGCGAAAGGCGCTGCCGCCGGCCGTTGAATATCGGGTATGGCCGATGGCGCTCTTGCCCGGCAGCCGTTCGACAAGGTCCTGGCCGGTGAAGGCGTCGCCGACCCGGCCGACGTGGCGTTCGGTATGGAAGCGTTCGCCGTCGAAGGCAGCAATGCCGCAGGCCTCCTGGCCCCGGTGCTGCAGCGCGTGCAGGCCGAGCGCCGCGACGGCCGAAGCCTCGGCGACGCCATAGACGCCGAATACCCCGCATTCGAGCCGGAGTTGGTCGTCGTCGGGGTCCCGATGGTCGGCGGGGTTCCAGACGGTTGCTTGGTGGGTCATTGGGTTTTCTCCACGGCGTCGTCCATCGCCTTGCGTTCGTCGTCGCTATAGCCCGCCCCGTCGCGGACCGCATCCTTAACGACGGGGGCAACCTTGCCGGCCGCCGCGAAGGCGCTGGGTGCGAAGGCTTTGAGCACCTTTCCGGCCGCCGAGGTCAGCGGATAGAGCCTGGCCTCCGACACCCACTTTGGCGGGCCGGCCTCGCCACCGGCCATCTGCACCAGCAGGGTGAAGGCCCCGAGGATGATCAACGCCCGGATCAGGCCGAAACCGGCCCCGATCACGCGATCCACCGTGCCAAGCGCGCCGGCCCTCTGCACCCCCCTGGTGATCTGGCCGGCGATGATTTTCAGGATCAGGAAGACAATCACGAAGACGATGAGCAGGGCCGCGGTCACCGCCGCCCAATCCGGGTTCATCATGCCGCGCAGCACCGGGGCGCTGAACCTCAGGGCAAAAACGGCGATCAGGGCAGCGATGATGAAGGCCAGCATCCCCGTCAGTTCCTTGGTGGCCCCGCGCATGAAGGCGGTGAGGGCGCTGATGATCAGCAGCAGGCCGGCAAGGACGTCGAACAGGGTCAAGGGGTGGTCCATCTCTGCTGGCCGATGCGGTCGATGGCCTCGGCCAGGCGAGAGACGCCCGTCACCGGCAGGGTGTCGCCTGCGCCGTTCGGGGCCAGGGCGCGACCAAAGCCCAGCTTGGCCGCCTCCTTCAGGCGCGACTCCATGCGGCCAACGGGCCTCACGTCGCCGGACAGGCTGATTTCGCCAAACACCACGCAATCCTGCGGCAGGGGTTCATCCAGTGCGGAGGAGGCCAAGGCGGCGGCCGCGGCCAGATCGGCCGCGGGTTCGCTGATCCTCAACCCCCCGGCGACGTTCAGATAGACGTCCCGGTTGCCAAAACCAAGGCCGCATCGTGACTCAAGCACGGCCAGCACCATCGCCAGGCGGCCTGAGTCCCAGCCGACCACCGCCCGGCGTGGATTGCCGCCGGAACTGGGCGCCACCAGGGCCTGGAATTCGACCAGCACCGGCCGGCTGCCCTCCAATCCAGCGAACACCGCCGCCCCCGCCGCCCGCTCGGCCCCGTCATGCAGGAACAGGGCGGACGGGTTCTTGACCTCCGTCAAGCCGATGTCGCCCATCTCGAAGACGCCGATCTCGTCGGTGGCCCCGAAGCGGTTCTTGGC
>JBKJSF010000214.1:0-4766 GCA_046595895.1 Caulobacter sp.
CTCGCCTTCCGCACCCACAACCTCAAGACCGAGGCCGGCCGAAAGAAGCGCATCGCCGCCTTCGTCGAGATGCTCGAACGCGGTGAGACCATATATCCGCAGAAGGGTTAGTCAGCACTCGCCCTGCTTGGCCACATTCACACCGGCCGCGCCCGCCGTGCAGGCGTTGCCGTAGGTCTTGCCATCGACGCCGCAGACCGGCCGGTACTCCTGCGTGCACATCTGCGGCCGCTGGCGGCAGGTCCCCGACCCGTCGGCGATCTTCTGCATCTCCGGGGTCATCTGGCAGTACAGCCCCGTCTGGCATTGGAAGCCGGCGATTCCGCCGCACATCTCGCCGACGCCCCTGGGTGCGCGCGGGTCGGGGCCGGGGGCGGGACTGGCCGAGCCATCGGTCTGGCAGGCGGTCATCGCCAGGGCGGTGAGGCCCACGACCATGAGGGTGCGAAGCTGGCGGATCATCGGCGTCTCTCCTTGTCTGTGCCATCGTAACGCAAGACCCGGCTAAACGTCGCCTGAATGATCCGCACCGCCCCTTGATCCTCGGCCCGTTTTCGTCTGATCTCCGCTCCTTCTGTTGTTCGGGACCCGTACATGACATTTCGCTGGAAGACGGCGGCCTCCGCCGTCGCGCTGTCGGCCCTGTTGGCCGCCTGCGCCACCACTGGGGGCGCCGCGCCCGCCAAGCCAGCCGAAAAGGCCGACAACAAGCCCTTGGCCCAAGGCGCCGGCGGCAAGGACGACGCCGCCCCTTTTCCCTCGACCTACCGCGCCCTGCCCGGCCGTCCGACGGCCATCGTCGGGGCCACGGTGCTGACCGCCGACAGGCGCCAGATCCAGAACGGCGTCGTGGTGTTCGGCGACGGCAGGATCATCGCCGTCGGCGGGCCGGAAACGGCGATCCCGGCCGGCTATGACGTCATCGACGGCAAGGGCAAGTACGTCACCCCGGGCATCATCGACGCCCACAGCCACCTGGGGGTCTATCCCTCCCCCGGCGTCTCGGCACGCTCCGACGGCAACGAGGCGACCGACCCTAACACCGCCCAGGTCTGGTCGGAGCATTCGGTTTGGCCGCACGATCCGGGCTTTCATCGGGCCCGGGCCGGCGGGGTGACCACCCTGCAGATCCTTCCTGGCAGCGCCAACCTGTTCGGCGGCCGCTCGGTGGCCCTTCGCAACGTGCCCAGCAACACCATGCAGGGCATGAAGTTTCCCGGCGCCCCCTACGGCCTGAAGATGGCCTGCGGCGAGAACCCCAAGCGGGTCTACGGTGGCAAGGGACGCAGCCCCTCGACGGCGATGGGCAACGTCTTCGGCTATCGCAAGGCCTGGATCGATGCAGCCGAGTACCGTCGCAAGTGGGACGACTACAACGCCAAGCGCGACAAGGGCGAGAAGGCCGACGCGCCCAAGCGCGACCTGCAGATGGAAACCCTGGCCGGCGTCCTGCGCGGCGAAATCCTGGTCCAGAACCACTGCTACCGCGGCGACGAGATGGCGGTGATGCTCGATGTGGCCAAGGAGTTCGGCTACAGGATCACCATGTTCCACCACGCGGTCGAGGCCTACAAGGTCGGTCCGCTGCTCAAGGAAAACGACGTCTGCTTCGCCACCTGGGCCAGCTGGGCGGCGTTCAAGATGGAGAGCCTGGACGGCATCGAGGCCAACGCGGCCATCGCCTGGAAGGCCGGCGCCTGCACCGTCATCCACTCCGATGACGACACCATTACTCAACACCTGAACCAGGAAGCCGCCATCGCCATGGCGTCCGGCAACCGCATTGGCTTTGGCATCACCGATGCCGACGCCATCGCCTGGATCACCGCCAACCCGGCGAAAGCCATGGGCATCGGCGACCAGACCGGCAGCCTGACGGTCGGCAAGCGCGCCGACGTGGTGTTGTGGACCGGCAATCCGTTCAGCGTCTACAGCCAGGCCGAGAAGGTCTTCATCGACGGCGGCCTCGCCTACGACCGGCGCGACCCGCGCTTCCAGCCCAAATCAGATTTCGAGCTCGGCCAACCCGGCGAAGGGGCCTTCCACCCATGAGAACCCTCCTCCTCGCTTCCGCCTCTATTCTTATCGCAGGCCCGGCAGTCGCCCAGACCTACGCCATCACCAACGCCCGCATCGAGACGGTGACGCCGGCCGGGGCCATCCCCAACGGCACGATCGTCATCAGGGACGGGAAGATCGTCGACGTCGGCGCGGGCGTCACCGCTCCCGCCGGGGCCACGGTCATCGACGCCAAGGGCGGGGTCGTGACCCCCGGCTTCATCGCGGTCTCGTCCAACCTGACGGTCTCGGAAATCTCGGCCGTTCAATCGACCCGCGACGACCGCTCGGGCAAGCTCTCGGCCGGCTTCGACATCCAGTACGGCATCAACCCCAACTCGACGATGATCCCCTGGGCCCGCCAGGGCGGCCTGACCCGCGCCGTGGCCACCCCCGTGCTGACCGGCAGCGGCGGCGGTCACCAGGACGACAGCGGGGCCGAGGAGTTCGCGGGCGGCGGCGGCGTGGGCGACGCCGACCCGCACCTGTTCGCCGGCCAGGCGGCCGTCGTCTCCCTCGCCTCGGGCCAGACCGACCTGCTGCTGCGGGCCAAAGCCGCCGTCGTGCTCGACATGGGTGAAGCCGGGGCCCAGGCCGCCGGCTCGCGCGGCGCGGCCATGGTGCTGGTCCGCTCGGCCCTCGAGGACGCCCGCGCCTACGCCCGCAACCGGGCCGCCTACGACCGGGGCGAGACCCGCGAGTTCGGCCTCTCCCGGATCGACCTGGAGGCGCTGGTCCCCGTCGTCCAGGGCAAGACTCCCCTGCTGGTCCGCGTCAGCCGCGCTTCCGACATCCTGCAGGTTCTCAAGATGGCCCGCGAGGAGGGCGTCACCGTCATCCTCGAGGGCGCCGAAGAGGGCTGGCTGGTCGCCCAGCAGATCGCCGCCGCCAAGGTTCCGGTGATGATCGACGCCCAACGCGCCCTGCCCAGCAGCTTCGAGACGCTTGGCGCCAGGCTCGACAACGCCGTGCGATTGCAGGCGGCGGGCGTGACGGTGGCGGTAATGGGCAGCCGCGACCAGAACAACCTGCGTCAGGCCCGCTTCAACGCCGGCATGGCGGTGTCCTACGGCTTGACCTACCAGCAGGCCCTGGCCTCCCTGACCCTCAACCCGGCGAAGATTTGGAAGATGGACGGCCAGGTCGGCACTCTGGAGGTCGGCAAGACGGCGGACGTGGTGGTCTGGACCGGCGATCCGCTGGAACTCTCCACCTGGCCGACCGACGTCTTTATCGCCGGCCAGCGCCAGCCCCAGGACGTGCGGGCCTTCGAACTGCGGGACCGTTATGCGGCGCCGCCGGCGAGCTATCCGCAGGCCTACACCAAGCCCTGACCGGGAATTTCCCCGGGCGGCATGTCCTCTGTTGCCGCCCGGACCTTCCTCTGGCGTACTGGCGTTCGCTTGAACCTGCGAGGATCGCCATGGCCACCCGTCACCTGCTTGCCGCCGCCGCCCTCGGCGCCCTCGCCCTAACCGCCGCTTCGGCCGAGAGCCGCCCACGAGCTTCCGCCACCCGCAGTTTTGACATGACGGCCCAGGACGCCTGGAGCCGGGTCAACGGCTACCTTTCGGCCAACGGCGTCAAGGTCCGTGGCGGGCCCCGCCCCGGCACCCTGATGGCCAGCGGCGACAGCCGGCAGGGCGAGTTCGTTAAATGCCGGGCCCGCAAGGGCGACGTCCGGGCGATCAGCTATGACATGACGATCATGGTCGAGAGCGGCTCGCGCGGTGGGGCGGCGGTCACCGTGCTGCTCGACGGCGACGCCATCAACGCCCGCCGCAACCATCTGCTGTTCATTCCGACCACCGTAAAGAAAATCCCCATCGACTGCGCCACCACCGGTCGCTTCGAACGCGAGCTCTTCGCCTACCTGAGCCACGGCTAGGCTGCCGATGCGCCTCCGCCAGATCGCCCTCGTCGGCGCCGACCTCGCCGCCTGCACCGCCGACATCGAGAAGGTGCTCGAAGTCCGCAATCCCTATGACGATCCCGGCGTCGGCCACTACGGCCTGCGCAACGCCGTCTGGGCCGTCGGCCACACCTTCCTCGAAGTCGTCTCGCCCAAACAGGAAGGCACCACCGCCGGCCGGCTCATCGAAAAGCGCGGGGGCGATGGCGGCTACATGGTCATCCTCCAGGTCCACGACCTGGCCGCCGCCCGCAAGACCGCCGCCGATGCTGGCGCCCGCGTCGTCGAACAGATCGACCGCGAGGGCGTCGCCGCCACCCACTACCACCCGCGCGACACCGGCGGGGCGATCCTTTCGCTGGACTGGATGGACCCGTGGGAGCGCTGGGAATGGGGCGGCAAGGGCTGGGAGGCCAATGCCCTCCCGGGCCAGGCCATCGTCGGCGCCGAGCTGCAGGCCGAAGACCCATCCGCCATGGCCGCCCGCTGGGGCGAGGTTCTGGGTCGGCCCACAGAGCGGGACGGGAATATCTGGCGCATCGCCCTGGAGGGCGGCGAAATCCGCTTCGTTCCCCTGCGCAACATTCGCGGCGAAGGCCTCGTCGGCTTCGACGTCACCCTCCACAACCCCGCCTTCTCCCGCAAAAAGGCCGAGCACCGGGGCATGACGGACTTCGCGGGTGAAGTCATCCTGTGCGGAACGCGGGTCTATTTGAGCAAACCTTGATCCGATGGCGGCCGTGGGACTGGTTTTCCGCATCCCGGCCGCCACCGGGCCGGCGCAGCCATCAAACGG
>JBKJSF010000080.1:0-4259 GCA_046595895.1 Caulobacter sp.
TCGTTCAGCCGGGTCAACAAGTATGGGTTCATCGAGACCCCGTACCGCAAGGTCATCGACCATAAGGTGACCGAAGAAGTCGTCTATCTGTCGGCGATGGAAGAGGCCAAGCACGTCATTGCCCAGGCCAACATTTCCATCGTCGATGGGGCCATCGCCGAAGAACTGGTCCCCGGCCGGATCAACGGCGAGCCGGGCCTGCTGCAGCGCGCCGACGTCGATCTGATGGACGTCTCGCCCAAGCAGGTCGTTTCCGTCGCCGCCGCCCTGATCCCCTTCCTGGAAAACGATGACGCCAACCGCGCCCTGATGGGTTCGAACATGCAGCGTCAGGCCGTGCCGCTCGTCCAGTCCGACGCCCCGCTCGTGGGCACCGGCATGGAAGACGTCGTGGCCCGCGATTCCGGCGCCGTCGTCATCGCCCGCCGCACTGGCGTGGTCGAACAGATCGACGGCACGCGGATCGTCCTGCGCGCCACCGACGAAACCGACCCCACCAAGCCGGGCGTCGACATCTACCGCCTGTCGAAGTTCCAGCGTTCGAACCAGAACACCTGCATCAACCAGCGTCCGCTGGTTCGCGTCGGCGACAAGATCAACGCCGGCGACATCATCGCCGACGGCCCGTCGACGGACCTGGGTGAACTGGCTCTGGGCCGCAACGCCCTCGTCGCCTTCATGCCCTGGAATGGCTACAACTTCGAAGACTCGATCCTGATCTCCGAGCGCATCGTGCGTGATGACGTCTTCACCTCGATCCACATCGAGGAATTCGAGGTCATGGCCCGCGACACCAAGCTGGGCCCGGAAGAGATCACCCGCGACATCCCCAACGTCGGCGAAGAAGCTCTTCGCAACATGGACGAAGCGGGCATCGTGGCGATCGGCGCCGAAGTCATGCCGGGCGACATCCTCGTGGGCAAGGTGACGCCGAAGGGCGAGAGCCCGATGACGCCGGAAGAAAAGCTCCTCCGCGCCATCTTCGGTGAAAAGGCCTCCGACGTCCGCGACACCAGCCTGCGCCTGCCCCCGGGCGTCGCCGGCACCGTCGTCGAAGTCCGCGTCTTCAACCGTCACGGCGTCGACAAGGACGAACGGGCCCTGGCCATCGAGCGTTCGGAAATCGACCGCCTGGGCAAGGACCGCGACGACGAGTTCGCCATCCTGAACCGCAACATGACCAGCCGCCTGCGCGAGCTGATCACCGGCAAGGTCGCCGTCTCGGGTCCCAAGGGCCTGGGCCGCGGCGAGGTCACCGCCGACAAGCTGGGCGATATCGCCCCGGGCCTGTGGTGGCAGATCGCTCTGGACGACGAAAAGGCCATGGGCGAGCTGGAGGCCCTGCGCCGCCAGTTTGACGAGGCCCGCAAGCGTCTCGACCGTCGCTTCGAGGACAAGGTCGACAAGCTGCAACGCGGCGACGAACTGCCCCCGGGCGTGATGAAGATGGTCAAGGTGTTCGTGGCCGTGAAGCGCAAGCTTCAGCCCGGGGACAAGATGGCCGGTCGTCACGGCAACAAGGGGGTCATCTCCAAGATCCTGCCGATCGAGGACATGCCCCACCTGGCCGACGGCACCGCCGTCGACGTGGTTCTGAACCCGCTGGGCGTGCCGTCGCGCATGAACGTCGGCCAGATCTTCGAAACCCACCTCGGTTGGGCGGCCGCCGGCCTCGGCAAGCAGATCGCCACCCTGCTGGAAGCCTGGCAGAACGGTGGGCAGAAGAAGGCCCTGCAGGATCGCCTCGGCGAGATCTATGGTCCCGACGTGCCGCTGCCCGATGAAGAGGAAGAGTTGGTCGAACTGGCCCGCAACCTCTCCAAGGGCGTGCCCTTCGCGACCCCGGTCTTCGACGGCGCCCACATCGGCGATATCGAGGATCTGCTGGAATCGGCGGGCCTGGCGCGTTCGGGTCAGTCGATCCTGTTCGACGGTCAGACCGGGGATCAGTTCAAGCGTCCGGTCACGGTCGGCTACATCTATATGCTGAAGCTGCACCACCTGGTCGACGACAAGATCCACGCCCGCTCGATCGGCCCCTACAGCCTGGTCACCCAGCAACCGCTGGGCGGCAAGGCCCAGTTCGGCGGTCAGCGCTTCGGGGAAATGGAAGTCTGGGCGCTCGAAGCCTACGGCGCCGCCTACACCCTGCAGGAAATGCTGACGGTGAAATCGGACGACGTGGCCGGTCGGACCAAGGTCTACGAAAGCATCGTCCGCGGCGACGACACCTTCGAGGCCGGCATTCCGGAAAGCTTCAACGTGCTGGTCAAGGAAATGCGTTCCCTGGGCCTGAACGTCGAGCTGGAGAACGGGTGATCCAAGTAGCCCGGGCGGCCTGAGGCCGCCCGGAGGCTCACCGATCCCCTTCAAATTTTTCGCGGGTCATCCCGCACTGAGGCAATGATGAACCAGGAAGTCCTGAACATCTTCAATCCGGTCCAGGCCGCTCCGACCTTCGACCAGATCCGTATCGCGCTCGCCAGCCCGGAGAAGATCCGCAGCTGGTCGTTCGGCGAGATCAAGAAGCCGGAAACCATCAACTACCGCACGTTCAAGCCCGAGCGTGACGGCCTGTTCTGCGCCCGTATCTTTGGCCCGACCAAGGACTACGAATGCCTGTGCGGCAAGTACAAGCGCATGAAGTACAAGGGCATCATCTGCGAAAAGTGCGGCGTCGAGGTCACCCTGGCCCGCGTCCGTCGCGAGCGGATGGGCCACATCGAACTGGCTTCCCCGGTCGCCCACATCTGGTTCCTGAAGTCGCTGCCCAGCCGCATCGCCATGATGCTGGACATGCCGCTGAAGGACATCGAGCGGGTCCTCTACTTCGAGCACTACATCATCACCGAGCCGGGCCTGACCCCGCTGAAGGTGCACCAGCTGCTCAGTGAAGACGAGTTCGTCCGCTTCCAGGACGAGTTCGGTGATGACAGCTTCAGCGCCGAGATCGGCGCCGAGGCCATCTTCGGCCTGCTCAAGGCCATCGACCTGCCCAAGGAAGCCGAGCGTCTGCGCGAGGAGCTGGCCGTGGCCACCTCCGAGATCAAGCAGAAGAAGGCCTCCAAGCGCCTGAAGATCATCGAGGCCTTCATCGAGTCCGGCAACAAGCCGGAGTGGATGATCCTCACCGTGGTCCCGGTCATCCCGCCGGAACTGCGCCCGCTGGTGCCGCTGGACGGCGGTCGTTTCGCGACCTCCGACCTGAACGATCTCTACCGCCGGGTCATCAACCGCAACAACCGCCTCAAGCGCCTGATCGAGCTGCGCGCCCCCGACATCATCATCCGCAACGAAAAGCGGATGCTGCAGGAGTCGGTCGACGCCCTGTTCGACAACGGCCGCCGCGGCCGGGTCATCACCGGCGCCAACAAGCGCCCGCTGAAGTCCCTCGCCGACATGCTGAAGGGCAAGCAGGGCCGCTTCCGCCAGAACCTTCTGGGCAAGCGCGTCGACTACTCGGGCCGTTCGGTCATCGTGGTCGGTCCCGAGCTGAAGCTGCATGAGTGCGGCCTGCCCAAGAAGATGGCGCTCGAGCTGTTCAAGCCGTTCATCTACTCGCGTCTGGACGCCAAGGGCCTGTCGGGCACCGTCAAGCAGTCCAAGCGCATGGTCGAGCGCGAACAGCCGCAGGTCTGGGACATCCTGGAAGAAGTGATCCGCGAGCACCCGGTTCTGCTCAACCGCGCGCCGACGCTTCACCGTCTGGGCATCCAGGCGTTCGAGCCCAAGCTGATCGAAGGCAAGGCCATCCAGCTGCACCCGCTGGTCTGCGCCGCCTTCAACGCCGACTTCGACGGCGACCAGATGGCCGTGCACGTCCCGCTGAGCCTCGAGGCCCAGTTGGAAGCGCGCGTGCTGATGATGTCGACCAACAACATCCTCAGCCCCGCCAACGGCCGCCCGATCATCGTGCCGTCGCAGGACATTGTGCTTGGTCTCTACTACCTCTCGCAATCGCGGGAAGGTGAGCCGGGCGAAGGCAAGATCTTCGCCGACCTCGGTGAGATCGAAGCGGCTCTGGGCGCCGGCGTCGTGACGCTGCACTCCAAGATCAAGGCCCGCTTCAGCGAGTCCAACGCCGAAGGCGTCGTGGTTCGCAGCCTGATCGAAACCACCCCGGGCCGGATGAAGATCGCAGCCCTGCTGCCGCATCACCCGGCCATCGGCCACCGGCTCATCGCCAAGGCGCTGACCAAGAAGGAGATCGGCAACCTGATCGACGTGGTCTATCGCCACTGCGGTCAGAAGGCGACGGT
>JBKJSF010000191.1:0-22868 GCA_046595895.1 Caulobacter sp.
GGCGTCATCGCCTACAAGATCGCCGCCCACGCCGCCGACCTCGCCAAGGGCCACCCCGGCGCCCAGATCCGCGACAACGCCCTGAGCCGCGCCCGCTTCCAGTTCCGCTGGGAAGACCAGTTCAACCTCGGCCTCGACCCGGAGACGGCCCGCGAATACCACGACGAAACCCTGCCCAAGGAAGCCCACAAGACCGCCCACTTCTGCTCGATGTGCGGCCCGAAGTTCTGCTCGATGAAGATCAGCCAGGAGGTGCGGGAGTTCGCGGCGGGCATGGCCCCGAACGAGATCGAGCTGGGGATGAGCCAGATGAGCGACAAGTTCAGGGAGATGGGGAGCGAGATTGATGTGGCGGTGAAGGGGTAACCCCACTCCGTCATCCCGGCCGCAGCAGCGCGGAGAGCCGGGACCCCGGGGGCACGCCGTCGAGGCTTGCGACCGCCAGCGGTCGGTGATCTGTCCCTCATGGGTCCCGGTTCGCCCCTTCGGGTCGTCCGGGATGACAGCGTTTGGAAGCAAGCATGAGTCCAGCCACCACTATCCGCCGCCTCCAGCCCGGCGAGGGTCCTGCCTTCCAGGCCATCCGCCTGAGCGCCATGCGCCTCGACGAGTCGACCTTTGGCTCCACCCTCGCCGAGGAGCAAGCCAAACACGAGAGCTGGTTTGAAGATCGGGTACGGGCCGACGGCGTCTTCGTCGCCGAGGTCGAGGGGAGGATCCTCGGCATGGTCGCCGTCGGCCCCAAGGCGCCCGCCAAGGAGCGCCACAAGGGCGTCGTCTACAGCATGTTCGTCCTGCCCGAGGGCCGGGGCAGGGGGCTCGGCGCCGCCCTGATGGCCGCCTGCCTCGACTACGCCCGCGATGTCGTCGAGATCGTCCAGCTGGTCGTCGTCTCGACCAACGCCGTGGCTGTCGCCCTCTATGAAGGGGCCGGTTTCGAACGCTATGGTTTCGAACCCCGCGCCCTGCTCCAGATGGACGGCCGCTACACCGACGACCTGCACATGTGGAAGCGCCTGCGCTGAACGGTCGCCAATTCTTGCCCCTGTGTTAGCTTAGCCAAGTCTGACCAAGGTGACCCCATGACCACCGTCGACATCCTCGAAGCCAAGACCCAGCTGTCCAAGCTGGTCGATGCCGTCGAAAGCGGCGCCGAGGACGAGATCGTCATCGCCCGCAACGGTCGTCCGGCGGCGCGGCTGGTGCCGCTGTCCGCCAAACGTCGCGGCCCGGTCATCATCGGTATCGCCAAGGGGCTGTTTGAGGCGCCTGAGGATATCAACGCCCTCGACAAGGAAGCGGCTGCCCTGTTCTTCGGCGAGGAGCCTTGAGGCTCCTGCTTGACACACATATCGCAGTCTGGAGCCTTGCTGGTCACCCAGGGCTTGGCGAGAGGGCCTCGCCTTGATCACCGATCGCGCGAACACGGTTTTCATCAGCGCGGTGAGCGTCCTTGAGGTTGGCATCGAGCATGCGCTGGGCAAGACAGGGCCTGACGCCATGCAGATTTCGGCACGACAGTTCCTTCAACTGTCCGACAGCCCGAACCTCAACGTCATTCCCGTGCTTCCCGAGCATGCCGCATTGGCGACGGAGTTGCCGCCGCATCATCGGGATCCGTTCGACCGCCTTCTGATCGCTCAGGCGCAAGCCGATGGCTTCCGGTTGCTCACCCGCGACAAGACTGTCATCGCCTACGGTGAAATGACCCTGGCTGTCTGATCAACGAGGAGATGCCCCCATGACCGACCCCATCCACGGCTGGCACGCCTACGTCGTCAGCCGCGACCCCGCCGACCTGAGAGCCCTGATCGCGGAGGACTGCGTCTTCGAGAGCCCCGTCGTCCACACGCCCCAGGTCGGCAAGGCGATCACCGAGAAGTACCTGCTCTCGGCCCTCGGCGTGCTCAACAACGACAGCTTCGAGTATCTCGGCGAATGGCGGGCCGAGCGCTCGGCGGTGCTGGAGTTCGCCTGTCTGATCGACGGTATCCGCATCAATGGCGTCGATATGATCTGGTGGAACGACGCCGGCCAGATCACCCGTTTCAAGGTCATGGTCCGGCCCTTGAAGGCGATCAATCTGCTGCATCGGAAGATGGGCGAGATGCTCATGAAACTGGCCGGCTGAGTTTTCTCGGGGTAAAATTATCGCGTCGGCGGGCGAAGTCCGCGGCGCCCGGAAAAACCCATCTTCCCCCACCCACAACCGCAACCTGACCCATACCGTTTCACTATGCGGGCGCTATGATCCGGTAGTCCAATCGCAACGTCTTCGATACTAGAAACATCATAAAAAACAGATGGATACGGGAATATTTCGCTTAGCAACAGGCAATTCTGCTATAATGGGGCGCCGCTTCGATAACACTGCCTTCCCAGACAGGGCCCCGGGAGCTAGCGTCCGACCATGAGCTACCTGCGCCTCCTGCCCGCCTTGGCCCTCGCCGCCCTGCTGACCGCCTGCGGCCAGCCCGCCGAGGACAGCACCCCCACCGCCGCGCCCGCCGCTCCGGCGGAGCCCGCAAAGGCGCCCGCCAAACCCGCTGTCGCCGGCGCCGTCGCCCTTGATCAGGAAGGCCTGCGCCTGGTGGCCGAGAGTGGCTCCACCCGCCTGGTCAAGTTCGGCGTGCCAACCGCAGACGCCGTCGCCGCCCTCAGTTCAGCGCTCGGCAATCCCGCCGACCGCGCGATCAACAGCGAATGCGGCGCGGGCCCGACCGAATTCGTCAGCTGGTCCAACGACCTCGACGCCCTGTTCCTGGACGGAAAGTTCGCCGGCTGGAGCGGCGGGCGCGACAGCGGCGGCAAGGTCACCACCATGGACGGCGTTGGCGTCGGTTCGACCCGCCAGGCGCTGACCGCATCCTTCGGCGACCTCAAGGTCGAAGAAAGCACCCTCGGCATCGAGTTTTCGGCCGGGGAGATCTCCGGCATCCTCGACAAGGATGGCCCGGCAGGGAAGGTCGAGGTCATCTGGGGCGGCACAAGCTGCGTGTTCAGATAATTTTACCCGGGCATAATTGACAGGGATTTGTACCAGGGATAAACCCCCGGCCATGAAACCCGACCGCAAACAGCTCGTCCGCGACTACAAGGAACGCAAGGTGGCCGCCGGCGCCTTCGCGGTCCGTTGCGCGCCCTCCGGCCAGGCCTTGGCCAAGACTTGGGTGGAAGTCTCCCCCAACCTGCACAATCGCCAGAACGGCCTGTGGTTCGCCCTGCGCCTGGGGACCCACCCCAACCGGGTTCTGCAGCAGGCCTGGGCCGATCACGGCGAGGCGGCCTTCAGCTTCGAGGTTGTCGAGCAACTTCCCGACGCCGAACGCTCCCAATGGGAGCTGAACAACAGCCTCAAGGACCTTTCCGCCAAATGGCGCCTGGCCCTGAACGCGGAGAAACTGACCGGATGACCCAGCCTCGCTACAGCCTGTTCGAAGGCCATCACCGCCTGGCTCAGGGCGAGATTTCCGCCCTGGCCGCCGTCGCCCGCGCCTCCCTGGCCCGCGATCCCAACACCAGCTTCCGGGTGTTTGACGACGTCACGGGCGAGCGCATCGCCCTCGAGCTCGACGCCGCCGCGCGCAAGCCGGTCGGCCGGCCAAAGCTTGGCGTTGTCGCAAAGGAGGTCAGCCTGCTGCCACGCCATTGGGAATGGCTCAGTCAGCAGCAGGGCGGTCCTTCGGCCGCCCTGCGCCGGCTGATCGAGACGGCCCGGCGCGATCCCGCGACCATCCGCAAGGATGAACTCAACGCCGCCTACCGCTTCGTCGGCGACATGGCCGGTAACCTGGCCGGCTTCGAGGAAGCCAGCCGCACCCTGTTCAATGACGACCGCGAAGGCTTCCTGGCCAACACCGAGAGCTGGCCGACCGACGTGCGCGGCCAGGCCCTCAGGATGCTCGGCTGGAGTTGATCCAGGCCAGCGCCGCCGCCATCTCGGGGTCGTCGCCGGCGGCCAGAGCGGCGGCGCTGCGCCGTACGGCGATGTCGGGCGCCAGCCCGGCGTCCGGCTGTGGCGTCCTCGGCATCCCGGCCACCAACGGCAGGTCCGCCTCCAGCCCGCTGTTCGGCAACCGGAGAAAGAAGAACCCGCCGCCGTTGATGCCGCGCAGATTGCCGCCCGTGGTTTGCCCGACCAGCATCCCGCGGCCCGAGCGTTTGACGGTCAGGGCGAACTGAAAGGTCGCTGAGCTGTTGGTCGCCGAGATCATCAACGCGAGCGGCCCGCCGAATCGCCGCCCGGTCGGCCGGATCACATCGCCGTCTGGCCCGTCGTCGAAGCGGGTCATCCGGTAGAGCCCCCGCCCGTCCGGCCCGCTCGCGTCCTTGCCCCAGTCGAGGAAGCCGGGGTCCCAGGTCGCCAGGTAAGGGCGAAGATCGGCCGGCGCAGTGCGATACCGGGTGTAGCGGTCATAGGCCGGCTTGCTCAGGTCGCTTGCGATCAGCCGGGCCAGCACCTGATCGCCGCAGTCCAGGCCCCCCTCGTTGTCGCGGATATCGACCACCAGTCCGCGCGCCCGCTCGTCGACCAGCCGGTCCATCGCCGCCGCGATGAACCCCCGCCAGTTGAAATCACTGTCGTACAACGCCCAGGTCGTCATGGTCAGCACGCCCACCCCGTCCGTGATCTTGAACCGGAACGGCGCCCCCTGCGCCATCGCCCCTCGCGGCTCACCCTCCTTCAGGCAGGCGACCTCCATCCGCCGCGCCGGACCGCCGGGCATGGCCACGCGCAGCACCGCCGTTGGCCCGGCCTTCCAGAGCAGCGGCCGGTGCAGATCGAAGGCGGCGGACCGGTCGAGGCCCGTGATCTCCATATTGGCCACCCGCTTGGCGTCATTGCTCCCGTCGGCGCGGGCAAGCGGCATCAACCTCTGCAGGATCACCCGGCTGGAAACGCCATCGACGCCAAGCACCCGCATGCCTCGCGTGAGCCGTCCATCGGCGGAGTTGTTGACTACCATCTCGCCGTCAATCCACTGGAAGGTGAAGGGCAACCGATCCCGCCCACCGAACAGAGCCGCCGCCGTGGCGTTCGGCTGGTTCAGCGGATTGGGAAAGCTGTGGCCGCAGCGAACCGCCGCCGTCAGCCGGGTCAAGGCAAGGAAAGCATCCGCCTGACTCCGCGCCACGCCGATCTCCCGCTCCAGGCGGTCGAACCGGGCGCTTATCTGGCCGGGCGTGTTGTAGCGGTAAAGGCCCGGATGCATGGCCTCATAGGCCTTGCGCAGCATACGCGCGTCCTCTGCCCAGGCCGGAGCCGCGAAGACGGGCAGGGGAGCGATGAGGGCGAGGCCCCCGGCCAGCAGAGCGCGGCGGTCGGGCATGCGGGTCTCCAACGCGTGAGCCTGATCCACCCCAGTTTTATCGGACCCGGCCAAGCGCCTTGATCTAGAGCGCTTCCGGCAAGGTCCAGCGTTGATGCGGCCGAGGTTTGCCCTAGCTCCACCGGCAACACAGGAGTTTCCCCATGAAGTGTCTCGCCGCCGCCGCCCTCGCGGCCGCTCTGCTGGCCTCGCCAGCCCTGGCCCAGGCCCCGCAACCCGCCAAGCCCGTCGATCTTGAACGCTTCTACTCCGGACAATGGCTGGAGATTGGCCGCCTGCCGATGACGCTGACCGATGGCTGCGTGGCCGGCGCCACCGTCTATTCGAGGGCCGACAAGGGTCGCATCGCCGTTCGCGACACCTGTCGCGACAAGACTCCGGCCGGCAAGGAGAAGGCCATCAAGGGCAAGGGCAGGATCCTCGACCCCGGGACCAACGCCAAGCTCAAGGTCAGCTACCCGTTCTTCATCACCTGGGAGTACTGGGTCCTCGACCACGCCGACGACTACAGCTGGTTCATCAGCTCTGACCCCAAGTTCAAGAAGTTGTGGATCTACACCCGCACGGCGCCGACCAAGGCCGAACTCGACGGCCTGATCGCGCGCGCCAAGGCGCTGGGCTACGACACCGACAAACTCGAATACCCCGAACCTCTCGTGCGATAGTCCCCCGCTTCGGGCTCCAGGCGCCCCGGCACGAAAAACCCCGCCGTCCGGAGAAGGCGGGGTTCTCGTTTTTCAGCGGACCGTCAGCCTAGGCCTGGGCGCGAGCCGTGGTGTTCGGACCACGACCACCACCCGGACGAAAGCGGCGACGCTTCTTCGGCTTCTCGGCGGCGCTGGCGGCCGGCGGAGCCGCCGTCGCGCCTTCGACCATCGGGTCATAGCCGCCCGGACGGTGGGCCCGCGGGGCGTTGGCGAAGTGCTTGCCGGCCGAGTGCTCGTTGCGCTTGGCGGCCGGGCTGCGGCCACGAGTGTCGCGGGGATCGCGCTCGCGCGGACCTTCCGGCGGCTGGGCGGCCTTGAAGGCCGCTTCCGACGAGCCAAGGTTGCGGTCGTTGCGGCGGTCCCAGCAGGGGATGGTCTGGCGGGTGACCTTCTGAATGTCCTTCAGCAGGTTACGCTCGTCATCGGCCACCAGGCTGATGGCCGAACCGTTGGCGCCGGCCCGGGCGGTGCGCCCGATCCGGTGGACATAGGCTTCCGGCACGTTGGGCAGTTCGTACTGGATGACGTGCGAAACACCGTCCACGTCGATGCCGCGGGCGGCGATGTCGGTGGCGACCAATGCGCGGACTTCACCGGCCTTGAACTGCGCCAGGCTGCGTTCCCGCTGGCCTTGCGACTTGTCGCCGTGGATGGCGGCGGCTTCGACGCCAATGGTGCCCAGCTGCTTGGCCACGCGGTCGGCGCCGCGCTTGGTGCGGGTGAAGATCAGCACCCGCTTCATGGCGCCGTCGTCCATTAGCTCGGCCAGCAGGGCCCGCTTGCGGCCCGACTCGATGAACAGGATCTTCTGGTCGATCTTCTCGACGGTGGTCGCCGAGGGGGTGACCGACACCTTGGCCGGGTTCTTCAGCAGTTCACCGGCCAGCTTACCGATCTCGGTCGGCATGGTGGCCGAGAAGAACAGGTTCTGGCGCTGTTGCGGCAACGTCTTGGCGATGCGACGGATCGGCACCACGAAGCCCATGTCGAGCATCTGGTCGGCCTCGTCGAGCACGAAGACCTCGGTCTCCGACAGGTTGGCGACCTTCTCGTTGATGTGGTCGATCAGCCGGCCGGGGGTGGCGACCAGGATGTCGACGCCGGCGGCCAGGGCGCGGACCTGGGGTCCGTACTTCACGCCGCCGAACACGACGGTGACGCTCAGGCCCATGTTCTTGCCGTAGGCGCGGAAGCTCTCGGCGATCTGGGTGGCCAGTTCGCGGGTCGGCGACAGCACCAGGCAGCGGCAGCCGCGGCGCGGGGCCGGCTTGCGGGTCTCGGCCAGGCGCTGGAGGATCGGCAGGGCGAAGGCGGCGGTCTTGCCGGTGCCGGTCTGGGCGATGCCCAGGATGTCCTTGCCTTCCAGCACCAGCGGGATCGCCTGGGCCTGGATGGGAGTGGGGGTGGTGTAACCCTCGGCCAACAGGGCCGAGAGGAGGGGCTTGCAAAGGCCCAAGGAAGCGAAATCGGTCAAAGCCGTTGGTCTCTCAAATTGCGACCGTATCCGCGCGAGCTCACTGGCCGGCGCGGGGGATCGCGGGGGTCGTTGGAAAACGCCCCGCGTATGGCGTCCTTATGGGGAAGTTCAGTCTCGCGCCTGGGCGAAGCGAATGAACGCTCCTCACGCGGCCGGGCGCGGCCGAAGGCGCAGATAAGCTGCGCAGAACCGCTATATCGCGTTGCAGCATGGGAAAGTCAAGTTTCATGCTGTGTTGCGGGGTGCGCGCTTCCGCACAGCGGGCGAATGCCACAGCGGCTCCGACCCAAAAGGTGGATAGAAGGCGGCCTCGTTTTCAGCCTCGGGGTCGTCCTCAGTTTGCTTACGCGTCGTTCCTTCATCGCCTCGGCCAGCGCCGGGGCGGCTCTCTTGATTGCGGAGCCGTCCCTGGCCGATACGCCGGCCACGCCCGACACGGTCCGGCTAGTGGCCCGGGCCCGCGCCGAGCTGCAGCGGCTGGGATCAGCTATCCCTCACCACGACCTGGTCGCCGTCGCTGACTACGCCACCGCCAGCAAGGCCCCGCGCTTCCATCTGCTGGACATGGCCCGCGGCACGGTCAGCAGCCTGCTGGTCGCCCATGGCCGGGGCTCGGATCCGGGCAACAGTGGCTGGGTGAAGGCCTTCTCGAACGCGGTGGGGTCAAACGCCAGCTCCGAGGGCGCCTTCCGCACCGCCGAAGCCTACAGCGGCAAACACGGCCGTTCGATGCGGCTGGACGGGCTGGACGCCGGCAACAGCAACGCCCGCGACCGCGCCATCGTCATTCACAAGGCCTGGTACGTCAGCGGAACCATGGCCGCCGCCGCCGGCCGCATCGGCCGCAGCGAGGGATGCTTCGCCTTCTCGGACACAGACCTGCCCAAGGTCCTGGACCGCCTCGGCCCCGGCAGACTGTTGCTGTCGGCGAAGCTCTAACGGGTCATCCCTGCCAGCATCTCCACCGCTTCCTCGTGACCGCCCTGGCTGATGAAGGGCTGATCGACGTCGATGCTGCCGTCGTCCTCACCGTTGTCCACCGGCAGGCTGAGCGCCTTTTCCAGATACGCTCGCGCCTTGGCCTCCGAGACCGGCACGCCCTGGCCCTCGAGATTAATCTTGGCCAGCTCGACCAGGGCGTCACCGTCGCCGAGTTCGGCGGCCTTGGCGAACCAGTCGGCGGCGGCGGCGGCGTCGTTCTTCTCGCGGTGCAGGATGGCGATGTTGTTGGCGGCGCTGGCGTCGCCCAGGTCATAGGCCTTGCGGTACCAGTCCATGGCGCCGGCCTTGTCAGTCTTCACGCCCAGGCCTTCGTCGAGGAAATAGCCGACGTTCAACATGGCGGCGATGTCCCCCAGATCGGCGGCCTGTTTGAACAGACCGAAGGCCTTGGCCTCGTCGCCCTCTTCCCAGGCGTCGTCGCCGGCGTTGAACAGGCGGTCGATGGTCTCGTCGTTGTCTGCCATGGGAGCGGCCTTTTGAATGCGATAGCCCATGCTTGCCGGGCGATGCGGCGGTATGGAGGCGCGCGAAGCGGGAATCAACCTTGCCCAAATCTGACGCCGGCGTCACTGTTAGCTGAACTACGATAATCTACCCGGGAGAGGCGCCAGATGGCCGACCGTTACGACTACATCATCATCGGCGCTGGTTCGGCTGGTTGCGTGCTGGCCGGTCGCCTGACCGAGGACGCCAACGTCAAGGTGCTGCTGCTGGAAGCTGGCGGCAAAGACACCTCCATCCTGGTCAAGATGCCGGCCGGGGTCGGGGCACTGATCAAGGCCAAGGGCGACTACAACTGGGGCTTCTGGACCGAGGAAGAGCCGCACCTGGGCAACCGCAAGCTCTGGTGGCCGCGCGGCAAGGGCTGGGGTGGGTCGAGCTCGATCAACGGCATGGTCTACATCCGCGGCCACGCGCGGGACTATGACCAGTGGCGCCAGATGGGCCTCGGCGGCTGGGGCTACGCCGACGTGTTGCCCTACTTCAAGCGGGCCGAGAGCCTGGAGGGCGGCGGCGACGAATGGCACGGTGGCGACGGTCCGCTGCACGTCTCCAAGGCCAGTTCGCCCAACCCGATCTATTCGGCCGCCATCGAGGCCGGGCGCCAGGCCGGACATCCGGTGACCAAGGATTTCAACGGTTTCCAGCAGGAAGGCTGGGGTCCGTATCAGATGACGATCAAGGACGGCAGCCGCTGGAGCGCCGCCAAGGCCTACCTCTACCCGGCCCTGAAGCGGCCGAACCTGACCTGCCTCACCGGCGCCCGCACGACGAAGATTGTCGTCGAGAACGGCAAGGCGGTCGGCGTCGAGTACGCGGTCAAGGGCGGTGAGCGGACGGTGGCTTATGCGGACGCCGAGGTGCTGCTGAGCGCCGGGGCGGTGCAGTCGCCGCATATCCTGCAGCTGTCGGGCATCGGCGCGCCGGATGATCTGGCCAAGCAGGGCATCAAGGTCGTCCACGAGTCCAAGGGCGTCGGGGCCAACCTGCAGGACCACCTGGACGTGACCTTGAGCTGGCTGACCCAGGGCGTCGAGACCGCCTACAGCTACAACAAGGGCCTCAAGCAGCTGATGACCGGCCTCAACTACATGCTGTTCAACAAGGGGCCGGGCCGGCAGAACTTCCTGGAATCGGGGGCCTTCCTGCGCTCGCGGCCGGATCTCGACCGCCCCGACCTGCAGATCCATACCGTGCTGGCCATCATGCAGGACCACGGCAAGGTGGTCATCGAGAAGGACGGCTTCACCTACCACGTCTGCCAGCTGCGGCCGGAAAGCCGGGGGTCGGTCGGCCTGCGCTCGGCCGACCCGTTCGACGATCCGACCATCTTCGCCAACTATCTGGCGGCCGAGGAAGACCGCCGGGCCATGCGCGAGGGCGTCAGGATCGCCCGCGAAGCGGCAGCTCAGGCCGCCCTCGACCCCTATCGCAGCGAGGAGTACGCGCCCGGCAAGGAGATCCAGTCCGACGCTGATATCGATGCCTGGATCCGCCGCACCGGCGAGACCATCTACCACCCGGTCGGCACCTGTCGCATGGGCGTGGCGGGCGATCCGTTCGCCGTGGTCGACGGAGAGCTCAAGGTGCAGGGGATCAGCGGCCTGCGGGTCATCGACGCCTCGGTCATGCCGACCCTGGTTGGCGGCAACACCAACGCCCCGACCATCATGGTGGCCGAGAAGGCCAGCGACCTGATCCGCGGCAAGGCGGCCTTGGCGCCGCTCGACGCGCCGGTCTACGACCCGTCGGCGGTGAAGGCGGCCTAGGAGAGAAGCATGCAAAAGCGCCCGCTCGGCCGGTCCGGCCTGTCCATCGCCCCCTTGGTTCTCGGCGGCAACGTGTTCGGCTGGACGGCGGACGAGGCGACGTCGCACCGGGTGCTGGACGCCTTCGTGGCCGGTGGCTTCGACTGCATCGACAGCGCCGATGTCTATTCGGCCTGGGTCCCGGGCCACACCGGCGGCGAGTCCGAGACGGTGCTGGGGACCTGGCTGAAGGCGCGCGGCACGCGGGACGACGTCACCATCGCCACCAAGGTCGGCATGTGGCCGGCCCGGCCGGGCCTGTCGGCGAAGAACATCATCGAGGCCTGCGAGGACAGCCTGCGCCGGCTGCAGACCGACTACATCGACCTGTACCAGTCGCACCGCGACGACGCCGAGACGCCGCAGGACGAGACGGCCGAGGCTTTCGACGGGTTGATCAAGGCCGGCAAGGTGCGGGCGCTCGGGGCCTCGAACTTCGACGCCGGGCGGCTGGGCTCGGCGCTGGATACATCGGCGCACAAGGGCACGGCCCGGTACGACAGCCTGCAGCCGGCCTACAACCTGATGGACCGGGGCATCGAGGGGCCGCTGCTCGATCTCTGCATCGCCCGCGACGTCGGGGTGATCAGCTACTACGGCCTGGCCAGCGGCTTTTTGACCGGCAAGTACCGCACCCCCGACGACTACGGCAAAAGCCCGCGCGGCGGCGGCATGAAGAAATACCTGGAAAGCGAGAAGGGCCCGCGCGTGCTGGCCGCCCTCGACGCGGTGGCCGCCGAGACCCGGGCGACGCAGTCGCAGGTCTCCTTGGCCTGGATCATGGCCCGGCCGGGCCTGACCGCGCCGATCGCCAGCGCCACCAGCGTGGAGCAGCTTGAAGAGCTGATGGGCGCGGCTCGGCTGACGCTGTCGGACGCGCAGATGACCCGGTTGAACGAGGCCTCGGCCTAGGCGATCTGGCGCCCATCTAGCGCGGCAAGGCGCAGGCGGGGGCCGTCCTCGCCGGAGCGTGACACCGTCAGCAGTTTCAACTCGCTGACCGTGCGGCCCATCAGCCGGGCGGTCATGCCCATCGGCTGGTAGAGGCCGATGAAGCGGTCGATGTCGCCTTCAGGGCCGACCAGAGGGGCCAGCATCATCTCCAGGGCCACGGGGCCGCCGACAGCGTCGGAGCGGATTTCGCCGGTGATCTGCAGCGGTTCGGGCCGGCGGCGGATCTGTTCGACGGCCAGACGCAGGGCGGCCCGGTCGGCGGGGTGGAACAGGCTCAGCAGGTTGACGCCGCGCAGGTCGCGCTGGTGCAGCTGGGCGATCAGGCCGCCGACCAGCCGGAAGGGCAGGTCGCCCGCCTCTCGCCGGCCGACGATCAGCACCTGGGGCAGGATATCGACGAAATCCATCGGGTCGATGTCGGCGCGGCGCGGCGCGGCGTAGGCGCCGGCGCGGGCACGCCAATACTCCGTCAATCTGTCCGTGTTTGGATGGGCCATGGCTCCACCCTGCCTCCTGACGGTCCAAAGCGACCGCACGGGGGTTGCAGGGAAGGATCGCGCCACGGGTTTTGTGTATCGGAATGACACAACCCGGCGCGGTTCTTGCATGGGGAGCTGAGTAGTTTTGACGGGAGCGACCCCATGGGTTTGCGCAATACGTTTTTCGGACTGGCGGCAGGCGCCTTCCTGCTGCTGATCGGATCGGCCACGCCAAACGAGGCCGCCGCGCAGTGCTGCGTGCCGCCGCCGCCGTGCTGCACACCTCCGAGCCCGCCGCCGTGCTGCACACCTCCGAGCCCGCCGCCCTGCTGCACCCCGCCAACACCGCCACCGCGGCCGCCGAGCCCGCCGGGCTGCTGTGACAGCGGTGGCGGGCGCGTCAATGTAACCGTCAACGCCAACGTTACGGCTGTCGCCGTCTCAGGCGCGGGCAGCCGCGCCGGTGCGGTGGTCTATGGTGGTGGTGGTGGCGGTGGCGGGGGCGGCTACGTCGGCCCCGGCGCGACCGGCATCATCCAGGGTCTCAACGTCCAGGGCGCCCTGCGCAAGAAACAAGTGGCCTACGAGGCCAAGCGCACCCGCAACCGCCGCGTCGTCATCCGCGCCTACTGCGTCGATGACCGGGACATTCCCCACCCCGCCAGCCAGGTGTTCGCAGGCGAAGAGGTGGCCGACGGATATAACGGCGAACTCTACCGCTGCATCGCCGGAACACGCATGCAATGGACCGTCATCGAATGGTCGATGCGGGCCAGCAACGAGGGCGGCAAAAGCTATTTTTGCGGGAAGAACGAGAGCCTCTACTACGATCAGGACCTGTCGGGCGGCCCCAATGGCGGCCAAGCTGCCGAGGGTGGCGAGCGCGCCGGCCGCATCGCCTGCCGTCCGCAGCGCCCGGCCCGGGACTGCAATGAGCGCTCCCTGCTGCGCCGCTTCGGCGCTGGCGTGAAGGTTATCACCATCGTCGAGATCGAGACCTACACCGCCTACCGCGAGGAGATGGTCCGTGAGGAGTCGTCGTCCAGCTTCAACATGAGCCTCGACGGCGGCGTCGGCGGCAGCGTCTACTAGGTCTTGGGCCCTAAGTCTTTGGGAGGGCGGCGGCCGGCAAGGTCGCCGCCTCCCGAAGGCACCGGTCCATGGTCTCGCCCCAGGTAGCGATCAGGAAGCCGTCGCGGTCTTGCGAATCCCCCCACAGCACGATGTCGCTGTCATAGGATTCCAGCAGCTTGGATTGCACGGCATTAGCCCGCGCCTCGCCGACCGCGTCGGCCAGGGCGTTGGTGTGCAGCTCCATCCGCGGCTCCAGCGCCTTGAAAGCATCGATCGCCGCCTGGATGCGTGGGTCGCCGCCGCTGTCGTCCGTTGCGTTCTCGTAGAGGGCCCCTACGGCGGCGCATTCGCCCCAGTGGAATAGCAGGTCCTCCTGGGCGTCAGCCGCCAAGGCCGGGCCGGCGAGGAGGGCGAGGGTCAGGCTGACGGCGGCGATGGTTTTCATCACTTGTCCTTGGGAACCACGACCAGGCGCCAGGCCTTGCCGTCGGGGAGGAATTCCCGGGCCGCGGCCTGAACGTCGGCAGCCGAGACCCGCTCCACGCCGGCCAGCTGAGAGCGCACCGAGTCGAGGCGGCGGCCGTCGGTCTGGGCCCCGGCCAGTTGTCCCGCCCAGAACTCGTTGGTCTGCTGGTTCTTGGCCAGGCGTTCGAGATAGGGCTTCTTGGCCCGGGTCATCTCATCCGCGGTCGGCGGGGTGTTGCGCAGGTCGGCGGCGATCTTCTCGACATCGCGGAAGAAGCTCTCGGCCTGGGCCGGCGGCACCTCGACGCTGGCCATGACGTAGCCCCAGTCGGTCCACACTGCGCTGGCGTTGGCCGAGGCGCTGGGGGAGTAGGTCGCCCCCTGCTTCTCGCGCAGCTCGTCGGTCAGCCGCAGGCTCAGCACCTCGGCCAGGACGTTGACGTTGCGGGCCCGCTGGACGTTGCTGAAGAAGTCATCGGTGCGCCAGACGATCAGCGCCGCCGACTGGTCCGCCCGGCCGTTGTGAGTCAGGCGCAGCGGGGCGGCGTTGGGGGCCGGGAAGCCGACCGTGCGGGCGCTGGCCGGCAACGGCGCCGACTCCGCCCGCTTCGGCAGGGCCCCGAAAGTGGCGGCGGTGATCTCGATGGCCTTCTCGACGGTGATGTCGCCGACGATGACCACCTCGATCGGGCCGTTGGCCAGGGCAGGGGCGACGGTGGCCTTCACCTGCGCCAGCTCGGTCGCCTTGATCTCGGCCGGGGTGGGCCAGGTCCAGCGGCGGTCGCCGTTATGCAGCAGGCCGGGCAGATCGCGGGCCAGCACGCCGCCGGTGGTGGCCTGGTATTGCTCGTCATAGGTGGCGGCGACGTTGCGAACCCGCTGGAAGGCGGCCGGGCGCCAGGCGGCGTCGGTGGCGTAGGCGGCCAGCACCTGCATCTGGATCTCGGCGTCCTCCGGCCGGGTCGAACCGGCCAGCAGGAAGGCGTCGTCCTCGACCCCGAAGCTGGCGCCGTAGACACGGGACGCCAGCACCCGCTCCATGTCCTCGGTGGTCATCTTGCCAAGGCCGCCCTCGATGATCGACGGCGCGGCCCAGCTCGGGCTCTGGCGGTCGCTGGGCAGGCCGAGGCTGCCATTGCCGATGCGGACACGGACCAGGATCTGGTCGTCGCGGAACTTGGTCGGCTTGACGGTCAGGCGCACGCCATTCTCGAAGCGCACGAAGGTGGCGTCGAGATCAACCACGTCCTTCTGCTCGAGGACCTTGCCCGGCGCGCCGAAGCTCTCGTAGGGCCAGGACCCCTGGGCGACGGCGCTGGGGGCGGAGACTTCACCCTTCAGCGAAGCGTCATAGGCTTCCATGACGGCGACTTCCGCGCCGTTCACGGCCGCGGGCGTGGCCAGGAAGATCAGCGGACCCTGGCCGCGGAAGGCGTTCTTGATCCTGGCCGAAACGGTCTCGGCCTTGAGGTCCTTCACGGCCTCCTCGAACATGGCCAGGTCCTGGGCCGGGCTGGTCACCACCTCGGCGTCGCCGAGGCTGCCGAGGATCTCGGCGGCCAGGCCCGGCGTGCGGCGGGTGGCGGCGCCGGCGACCCGGCTCTTCAGGAAGCTGCGGAACTCCTCGATCTCACGGTCCAGCTCGGGTTGCAGAACGCCGTGCTGCACGATGCGGCGCTGTTCCTGCATGACGGCGGTCAGGGCCAGGCGCCATTCGCCGGGCCGGCTGGTGGCGGCTATGGAGGTGACCTCGGCAGCGTGCAGCTGGTCGCCCTGGAAGGCGCCGGCGCTGATGAACGGCGGCTCGGCGCCACGCATCAGGGCGCTGAAGCGGCGGTTTAGGACAGCAAAGCCCAGCTGCTCGACGACATCGGCGCGGCGCTTGGCCATGCTGTCCCGCTCGAGCTGCGGCGGCCGCATCCAGGTGATCTGCAGGGCCGTGGGCGAGCCCGGCTGCACGGCGACCAAGGCCTCGGCCTTGCGCGGCGCGACGGCGCCCAGGTTCGGCTCGCCGCCGTCCGGGCCGCGGGCGGTCCAGTCGGCAAAGGCTGTCCTGATCTTGCCTTCCATGGCGTCGAGATCAAAGTCGCCGACCATCACCAAGGTGGCGCGCTCCGGCCGGTAGAAGCCATCGTAGAAGGCGGCAATACGGCCACGTTTGGCGGTCTGGAGGGTCTCAACCTGGCCGATGGCGAAGCGTTTGGGCGGCAGCTGATCCTTCATCTGGAAGGCCATGCGCCGCTTGTAGGTCTGCCAGGAGGGGGTATCGCGACCGCGCTCCTCGGACAGCACCACGCCACGCTCGCGGTCGACGGCCTCTTCCTCGATCAGCAACTCGCCCGCTGTTTCGCGCATCATCCGCAGGGAGACATCGACGGTCGCCTCGTCGGTCCTGGGCAGGTTCAGCTGGTAGATAGTCTCGTCGAAGCCCGTCGAGGCGTTGGTGTCGGCCCCGAAGGCGAGGCCGTGGCGCTCGAGAATCTTGACCATCTCGCCTTCGGGGATGGCCTTGGAGCCGTTGAAGGCCATGTGCTCGAGGAAGTGGGCCAGGCCCTGCTGGTCGTCGGCCTCGTTGAGCGAACCGGCGCGGAAGTGCAGCCGCAGGGCCGCCTCGCCGGGCGGGGTGGCGTTCTTCATCAGCGCGTAGCGCATGCCGTTGGGCAGGGACCCGAAGCGGACCTGCGGGTCAGGAGCGACGTCGCTGCCGGCCTGCGGCCAGGCGCCGGGCGGCAGGATCAGCGGATTGACTGCCGGCGTTCCGGCCAGCGGGGCATGGGCACCCCTTGGCGGCCTGGGCTCTTTTGCCGGGGCTGTGGAGACCGCGTCGGGCTTTTGGCCGGGGAGGAAGCTCTTGACCTGGGCGCAGGCGGCAAGGGCGGCAACCGACGCGGCGACAACAGCCACGCGGGCGAAGCGGATCATATAGGGCAAGTCCAGAGCACTCGGATTTCTTGTTTGACCGGCACCTTCGCCGCGCGCTGCGGCCATGGCAAGGCGCCGGTGTGGCGCAAGGCGGTTGCGAGCAGCCGGTGGTCGCACTAACGTTTGCTTATCGGGGTGAGCGGTCCCCCGGTCAGGCTAGCGCCCAAGCACCGAGCCTTGAGCCGTGCGGAGATCGTTCCTTGAGTGAAGTCCAGACGAGCGTCCTAAGCTTTCGAGAGTTTGTTCTCTCCAGCCTGAAGGTGGGCTGCCTGGGCTTCGGCGGCCCCGCCGGCCAGATCGCCCTGATGCATCGGGAGTGGGTCGACAAGAAGACCTGGATCGACGAGCCGCGCTACCTGCATGCCCTTAGCTTCTGCACGCTGTTGCCGGGGCCGGAGGCGCAACAACTGGCGACCTATGTCGGCTGGTTGCTGCACGGGGTGCGCGGCGGGCTGGCGGCCGGGCTGCTGTTTGTGCTGCCGGGGGCGGTGGTGGTCACGGCTCTGGCCTGGCTGTACGCGGCGCACGGCGATGCGCCATGGCTGGTGGCGGCCTTCTGGGGCGTCAAGGCGGCGGTGCTGGCAATCGTCGCAGAGGCCCTGCAGAGGGTCGGCAAGCGGGCGCTGAAGGGCAGGGCGGACCTGGTAATCGCCATCCTCGCCTTTGTGGCGTTGGCGGTGTTCAGCGCGCCATTCCCCGTGGTGATCCTGGGCGCGGCGCTGATCGGGCTGGCCCGAAGCCGGGGGGCGGTAAGGCCGGCGGCGGTGGCCCAGGCGCCAGTTCCCTGGCTACGGACGGCCCGCACCGCGGGCCTCTGGCTGGTTATCTGGCTGGCGCCCTTGCTGGCGGTGGTTCTGCTGCTCGGCGACGGACACTGGCTGAGCCGGGTGGGCGAGGTGTTCGCGGCCCTGGCGGCGGTAACCTTTGGCGGCGCCTACGCCATGCTGGCCTGGCTGCAGCAGCAGGCGGTCGAGGTGCAGGGCTGGCTGACCACGACCCAGATGATCGATGGCCTGGGGCTGGCCGAGACGACGCCTGGGCCGCTCGTGCTGGTCAATGGCTTCGTGGGGTTCATGGCCGGCTGGAACAACGGCGGCTGGCCCTGGGCCCTGGCCGGGGCCACGATGGCGTTGTGGCAGACCTTCGCGCCGTCGTTCCTCTACATCTTCGCGGGCGCCCCCTATGCCGAGCGGCTGCGCCAGAGCCCGGCGGCGGCCGGATTGCTGCGGGCGGTGACGGCGGCGGTGCTGGGGGTGATCGCCAACCTGGCGCTGTGGTTCGCGCTGCATGTGGTGTTCGGTGAGGTGGCGGCGGTCGCGACGCCCTGGGGTGGGCGGGTGAGCGTGCCGGTCTGGGGGAGCTTCGACCTTTGGGCGCTGGGCCTAGCCGTGGCGGCGGGGGTGGCGTTGATCCGCTTCCACGTCAACGTGATGCTGGTGATCTTCGGGTGCGCGGTGGTTGGGTTGGCGAAGTGGGGGCTGGGGCTTTGAATCCCTTCTCCCGCTTGTCGGCAGAAGGTGGGCCCGTAGGGCTCGGAGGAGGGCAACACCGGCCAAGGCAGATTGGCGGCGGCGCTGACCGCGCCAGAACGCTTATATGCAGGAAGAACAGGTGCTGCCTCATCGACCCCTTTCGGGAGCCACCTTCTCCCGACGAGCGGGAGAAGGGGCGCGGCTTGTCAGTTCCCCGGCCGCGTCACGTAGAAGCTGGCGTTGTTGCCGGTCGCCGTCGAGACCCCGACGACGCTGCGACCGCCCAGTGCCCCAACCGAGTTCGTCGAGGTGCTGGACACATCGCCGTTGTTGGTCTGGCGGTTGTCGACGCTCATCGTGCCGGTGCAGTCGCTGCAGGCGTAGCCGGTGACGTCGTTGCCGACGGCCACGGCCTGGGTGTAGCTGTCGTAGCCGTCGGTCCCTGAGAAGGTGGCGATGACCTCCACGCCGCCGACGCCATTCCACTGGGTGTTGTTCAGCACCAGCTCTTCGCCGCTGTTGCCGGCCACGGCCGTGTTGCCGGCCCCATAGGCGCTGACCTGGGCGGCGCCATACTGGTAGGCAGAACCTTCCGACTGGCTGCGCACATAGGCATTATTGACCTGCTGATTGGTCACATCCAGCAGCGGGCCCTGGTTGAAGACATTAGCGCTGTTACCGACGGCGGTGGTGTTGGTGATCGCCTCCTGGACGTTGCCATAGGCGGTGAACTTGCTGGCCTGCACCAGCGCCCCGTTGTTGGTCTGGCCGATGGCCAGACGCTGGGCCGAGCTCGTATCGCCCACGGCGCTGACGTTGTTGCCGACCGCCACGCCGCTGATGGCGCTGGTCCCGGTGACGTACTGCATGATCGCGCCGCCGTCGGCCAGAACGTCGGCGCCACTGGTCTGGTTGATCCGCACGCCGGCCGCGCCGTTGGTCAGGCCAAGGGTGGTGTTGTTGGCGATGGCCGTGGTGGCGGCGGTGATGTCGCCGGCCTGGGCCGTCTCGCCCTCGATCTGGGTGCGGGCGGTGATGTTGTCGCTGAAGGTGGCGGCCTGGGTGATCACCCCGGTCACGGTCGCTTCGTTGATGCCGATGTCGGCGGTGTTGCCGAGCGCCGTCGTCGAGATGGCCGAGTCGGCGCCGAGGTTGTCCTCGACGTTGACCACCGTCTGCGCGACCACCGAGCCAACCAGCGTCTGGTTCGAGGTCACCGCCATGTCGGTGCGGTCGCCATAGGCCTGGACGCTGTTGCCTGTCGCCGAGGTGGACTGGGTAACCCCCTCCTCGACGGTGACGACGTTGAGCGTGCCCGTTGCGAACACATCCCCGGCCTGGACCTGGTTGTTGATGACCTCGCTGGGCTGAGCCCAAGCCCCGGTGGGAAGGGCGCTAGTAGCGACCCCGCAGAGCGCGACCAGCATCGCCATCGCGCTTGTCGTTCCAACGATTTGGATCTTCACGGGTTTCCGCATTGTTGGTCCTCAGGTTGTCGTAGGCGGGGGTGAACCCGCCGGTCATGCCCGTGGTGCCGCCCGAGAGGGGGTCGGACGTCAGGCAGGATTGCGGTCCCGGCATGCCGTACAGGTTGGCCGTCATCTCGACGGTAGCGCGCTCGATCAGCGAGCGCACGGCCAGCTGCAGCGGCTCCTGAGCCCCGGCCCCGGCCGAGACGTCGAAGATATTGCCGTTCAGGAAACTGAACAGGCCGACGCCCACTTCGCGGCCGACGATCTGCTTCTGGTAGCTGATGACATCGACCACCTCGGTGGTGCGGACGTTGACCAGCCGCAGATCGATGGCGACGTTCATCACATAGAGGCTGTTGCGGGCGTTGCCCTTCAGGCCGGTGACGTCCTTGTCGCCGGCGTACAGGTCGGCGCCGACCGAATAGATGTTGTAGTTCAGCTCTGTGATGCCGCCGACCAGGTAGAAGTCGACCCCTGCCATCTGACCTTCATAGATCTTGCGGCTGTCGGTCGGGCCAGCCCCACCTCCCGGGCCCTTGGGGCTGTCGCTGATCAGCTTGTTGTTGCTGTATTTCAGGTCCAGCTCGCTGATCGAGGTGTCGAAACGTTCGACCAGCGGCATGCCGGCCTTGGCGAAGGCGGTCATGGCCATCAGTGAGGCGCCCTGCGTCACCTTGCGGCCCGAACCGTCGGCCTCGCTCTTGCCGGTGTAGTCGCTGATGCGGCCGACGGCGATGCGCGGAGCGCCCAGCTTGTGCTGGCGGGCGTACTGGCCGATGCAGACCAGGGCCGCCGAGTAGGGGCTGGGGTTGGCGGTGACCGGCGCGGTGCCGATCGGCTTGGCGTACAGGCCGTTGGGGCCGGCGACCGGCGTCACACAGCCGGCCAGACCAAGCGCCGCGATGGAGAGGAGGGCGCCGACACGCGCCACGGGTTTAATCATCATCGCCGGTCCCCGCGTTGGCGGTCACATCGCCATTGTTTGTCTGGGTGCTGTTGACGATCACCGTGTTGTAGGAGCCCTGGGTGATCACCACGAGATTGTTGCCGATGGCCGTCGAACTGCCCTGGCTGCCTGCGCCGCTGTAGCTGTCCAGAGACCCGCCGGAGCGGGTAAAGGTCGACTGGTCGTCGCCGGTCAGCATGACGCCGTCGACGATGACCCGGTTGCCGTTGGCGTCGCGGGTCGAATAGTCGACCATGCGGTTTTCCTGGCCGGACAGCCGGCCGTAGCCGGCATTGTAGTTGGCCGAGCCGGTGTTGCTCTGCGCCAGGACCGGCAGCGCCGTCAGGCTTGCCGCCAGTCCCAGAGTGATGATCGAGATCTTGGCCATCGGATGCTCCACGCCTCCCGCGTACTTCGCCGTTAACCATGCAATCGGCGTGCCAGAACGGGACGGTCCCCATGTTGAGCATGAGGTCTGGCGAATTGGTTAAGTCAGCGGCGCAAAGCGTGTCGGCAACCAGACACAGCGCGTGGTCGTCAGCGCGGTTGATCTGCGGGTCCATTTGAGCGACCCTCACTCCGTCTAGAGATTACCGAGGGAGGACGACCCGGTGCTGGTATCCCAGATTCTCAAGGACAAGGGCGATATGGTGTTCACGGCCTCGCCGGCGGACACGGTCGGCTCGGTCGCGGCCCTGCTGCACAGCCACCGGGTGGGCGCGATGATCCTTGTCAACGAAGACGGGAGCGTGGCGGGCATCGTTTCCGAACGCGATGTGGTGACGGTGATCGCCCGGGAGGGGGCCGGGGGCCTGCTGAAACCTGTCTCTATATGCATGACCGCCGATGTGGTGTTCGCCGACCCCAAGGAGACGGTGGACCAACTTCTGGAGCGGATGACCGACCGGCGTATCCGCCACCTGCCGGTGTTGCGCGACGGGCGGCTGGCCGGGATCGTCTCGATCGGGGACCTGGTGAAGCACAAGATCTCGGAAGTGACCGCCGAGGCGGACGGCTTAAGGGCCTATATCTCGGCGGGCTGAGCCGCGGCCTCAGCCAATGTATAGCCCTCAAGCACCTCCGCCGTGGCGTCGCGGGTTCGGCGCAGGCTCTCTCTCAAGGGACAGGTTTCAAGCTCCGGGCAGTCGTCGCACTTCCTGAAGGCGGTGACGCTGACGCACGGCGCCAGCGCAAGGGGCCCGTCGATGGCGCGGATGACCTCGGCGAAGCTGATCTCCGCCGCCGGCCGCGACAGCACATAGCCTCCGAACTTGCCGCGCCGCGAGGTGACGATGTGGCGCCGCGCCAGTTCCAGCAGGATGGCTTCCAGGAATTTGCGGGGCGCGTCGGCGCGCAGGGCCAGTTCGCCGGCCGTCACCTGGCCGGGATCGCGGGCCAGTTCGACGAGGGCGCGGAGGGCGTAGCGGGCCTTGCTGGACAGCATTGGGCGAGGAGACCTTTCGACGGAGCGTTTTGCGGGCTGCGAGCCGTTGACGCAAGCTCGCCAGACGCCGCCTTGAAATGACCTCTTGCGACTCGGCGGCCCTACCCCTAGATACCCGCCTCCGCTGCGGACACGCCGCCGACTGGAAACGCCGACGTCCCAAGGGGTTGAGGCTTTTCGAGAGGCACGGTGTTCGAGGGGGATCAGCCGGATCGTTTGGTCTGCGCGCGGGGATGTCGAAAGACAGTCCACGGCGGACCGGTTCGGCCTTCGAAACTGGAGCTTTGGCTTCTGAAAAACTCGAGGGTCGACGGAACAATCGGTTGACACCGGAGAGGGTGGCCACTAGATACGCCGCTCTTCGCCGGAACCGGGCGCAAAACGGTTGGATCGCTGACGCGGTTCTGGTCTTTGACATTGTATATTTGGAAAGAGAAACGCAGGCGGCGACGTTCTGGCGATGGGTTTAACCAACCCATCTTCGACGTCGACAAAATGCGGTCTCTTGAAGACACCATGAATATAGGCCGCCTGGCGCAAGCTGGGTGGTCGATGTGAATGGGAACTCGTCAAGATACTATGCAAAACCAGATACGCCGGCCGCGGAAGCAATTCCGAGGTCGAACTACTGGAGTCAATGTCAACTCAACCTGAGAGTTTGATCCTGGCTCAGAGCGAACGCTGGCGGCAGGCCTAACACATGCAAGTCGAACGGATCCTTCGGGATTAGTGGCGGACGGGTGAGTAACACGTGGGAACGTGCCTTTTGGTTCGGAACAACTCAGGGAAACTTGAGCTAATACCGAATGTGCCCT
>JBKJSF010000193.1:0-3908 GCA_046595895.1 Caulobacter sp.
CACCGACATCTGGTCCAGCGGGATGCCGTCGAACAGGGTCCGCATGTCGTAGATTGAATCGATGGCCACGCCGGCCATGCCGACGTCGCCCTTCACCCGCGGGTGGTCGGAATCGTAACCCCGGTGGGTGGCCAGATCGAAGGCGATGGACAGCCCCTTCTGACCGGCGGCGAGGTTGCGGCGATAGAAGGCGTTGGACGCCTCGGCGGTCGAGAAGCCGGCGTACTGGCGGATGGTCCAGGGGTTGGACGCATACATCGTCGGATAGGGGCCGCGCAGGAAGGGGGCGACGCCCGGGTAGCCGGTCAGGAAGTCGAGGCCCTCGACATCGGCCGGGCCGTAGGACGGGGCGACCGCGATACCTTCGGGGGTCTCCCAGGCGGCGCCTTCGGTCGGCGCGGCGACCTTGAGGTCGGCGTCGAAGGCGAGGTCGGCGAAGTTGGGGAACGCGGTCATGACTCAGGCCTCCTCGAGAGCGGCGGCGAGGCGGACGGGGGTCAGGGGCGGACAGCCGGCCGAGGGGCCGGGAATGCGCAGGTCCGGAACGGGCAGGGCGAAGTCGGAAGGGTCGGGCGTCTCAACCTCGGCCGGGGTAAGGTCGGCGTTGGGGAAGGCGTTGACGCCAAGAATCCTGTGCGGCGCGTTGAGCCAGGCGTCGCGGGTGGCCGTGACCGCATTCGCGACCACGCCATTGCTGAGGGCTTCGATCAGCCCGCCCTCGGCCTCGATGGCCTGGAAGCCGCCCCAGGCGGTGCGGGCGATCTGGTCGGTCAGGGTTTCCAGGTAGCTGGCGCCGCCGGCCGGGTCGGCGACGCGGCCCAGGTGGCTCTCTTCCATGAGGACCAGCTGGGTGTTGCGGGCCTGGCGGCGGGCGAAGGTGGTGGGGAGACCCAGCGCGTCGGTGTAGGCCCCGAGGATGACCGCGTCGGCGCCGCCGACGGCGGCGGCGAAGCCGGCGGCGGTCAGGCGGATGAGGTTGGTCCAGGGGTCTTTCCTGGTCAGCATCCGGCCCGAGGAGCGGACCTCGATGCGGGCCGGTAGATCGACGCCGCAGGCGGCGGTGATCCTGGCCCAGAGGACGCGGGCGGCGCGCAGCTTGGCGACGCCGCCGAAGTATTCCGCGTCGACCGAGACCCCCAGGGTGATGCCGGCGAAGGCCTGCTGCATGCTCAGGCCGGCGCGGACCAGGGCGCGGGCGTAGGCGACGACGGCGGCGGCCATGACCGCCAGTTCTTCAGATTCCCCGCCTCCGGCTTCATGCACGACACTGCCGCTGGCCAGCATCAGGCTGGCCTTGGGGTGGATGGCGCTCAGCCGCGCGCCGACGGTGGCGGCAGAGACCAGATGGCTCTCCATCGGGCCGGCCGAAGCGCCGGCCAGGGCGAAGGCGCTCAACGGATCCATGTGGAAGGCGAGGGGGGCGTTCGGCGCGCCCTTGGCCAGGGTCGCCAACCAGTCGGCGGCCTTGGGGCCGAGGAAGCCGGCGTCGAGGGCGATGGAGGCGAGGTCGAGCAGCGCGCCGTCGAGGACCCGGGCCAGACCTGGCGCATCAGCGACGGCGACGCCGCTGCGACCGGTCGGGTCGATCCGGACCAGCACCGAGGCGGCGCCCTGTTCCAAGTCCTTCAGCAGATCGGCGTTGGCGCGGGCGGGGTCGGGATGAGCGACAGCGGTGCGCAGGTCCCACGGCCGGGCGGCGTCGCGGGCGCGCAGGTCGCGAGGATTTTGCGGGCCATCGGTGTAGAGCGGCTGGATGGCGATGCCGCCCACGGTCCGGGAGACCAGTGCGTCGTCGAAGGACTGGCCCTTGAGGGTCTTCTCGACCAGCGCCAGCCACTCGGACTTCGGCGCGGCGGGAAAATCGTCAGCGAGCGATAGAACGGGTCCGGACAAGGCGTCGGCTCCAGCAGTGCGATGCAGCAATTTACGCGGGCGTCATGCGCCCGTGACGTAAGGAGCGTCAAGCGGCGCGGACACGGGGTTGCGCGCCCCGCCAGGCCACCGGCGCAAGCTGGTTTACATCCGGCCGCCGATCATTAGGGGTGAAGACCTGTCTCCCTGTTCCGGGGTGACGAGCCGGAGGCGCCAATTGACCCTGAGCGAGACGGTGCGGGCCGAGGCCGAGGCCTACATCCAGGCCAAGCTTCTGCCCACCGAGGTCGCCTACCTGCCGGGCGTGACCCTGTACCTGGCCGGGCCGCGCAGCAGCCTCAGCCGGCTGCAGCGGCTCAATCCGGATTTCATGATGCCCTACTGGGCCCATCTGTGGGGCGGCGGGCGGGCGCTGGTCCGGTTCCTGGCCGAGCAGCCGGAGGCGGTGACCGGGCGGCGGGTGCTGGATCTGGGCTCGGGATCGGGGCTGGTGGCGATCGCCGCCGCGCGGGCAGGAGCCAGCTCGGTGGCGGCGGTTGATGTGGATCCCTATGCGGTGGTCGCCACCGGCCTGAACGCCGCGCGAAACGGCGTCAGCGTGAGCATACAGTTGGGCGATGTCACCCGGGGTCCCGTCCCGGACGTGGATGTTATCCTGGTCGGCGACGTCTTCTACGACCCGGGGCTGGCGGTGGCGATGATCGGCTTTCTCGACAGCTGCCTGGCGGCCGGGCTGGACATCCTGGTCGGCGATCCCTGGCGGGAGTTCCTGCCGACGGAGCGGCTCGCTCTGGCGGCCGAGTACGACGTGCCCGACTTCGGAGGTCACACCACCGGCCCGGCGGCGGTGTTCCGTTTTGTCGCGGCGGCCTGACCCAGGGTCACCGTTGCATCATTCAAACGGTTGTTATATTTACAGCGTATATCAACTGCCTCGAAGCGAGACCCGATCCATGGCCCTGCCTCCCATTCTCCGTGACCGCCTCCGCCTGCCGGTTATCGGCTCGCCGCTCTTCATCATCTCGGGTCCGGAGCTGGTCATCGCCCAGTGCAAGGCCGGCATCGTCGGCAGCTTCCCGTCGCTCAACGCCCGGCCGATCAGCCAGCTCGACGAATGGCTGGCGCAGATCACCGAGGAGCTGGCCGCCTGGGACCGGGCCAATCCGGACACCCCATCGGCCCCCTATGCGGTCAACCAGATCGTCCACCGGACCAACAACCGGCTGGAGGAGGACATCGAGATGTGCGGCAAGTACCGGGCGCCGATCATGATCACCTCGCTGGGGGCCCGCGAGGACCTGAACAACGCCGTTCACGCCTGGGGCGGCATCACCCTGCATGACGTCATCGACAACCGCTTCGCCCACAAGGCCATCGAGAAGGGGGCCGACGGCCTGATTCCGGTGGCGGCCGGAGCCGGCGGCCACGCTGGCGGGCTGTCGCCCTTCGCCCTCGTGCAGGAAATCCGCGAATGGTTCGATGGGCCGATCGCCCTGTCCGGCGCCATCGCCAGCGGCAAGTCGATCCTTGCCGCCCAGGCCATGGGCGCCGATGTCGGCTACATCGGCTCGGCCTTCATCGCCACGCAGGAGGCACGGGCGTCGCAGGGCTACAAGGACATGATCGTCGACAGCGCGGCCAGCGACATCGTCTATTCCAACCTGTTCACCGGAGTGCATGGCAACTACCTGCGCCCGTCGATCGTGGCGGCCGGGCTCGACCCGGAAAACCTGCCGCAGAGCGACCCGTCGAAGATGAATTTCGGCTCGGGCGGCAACCAGGAAGCCAAGGCCTGGCGCGACATCTGGGGCTGCGGACAGGGCATCGGGGCGGTCAAGAACGTGCCGACCGTAGCCGAGATGGTCGCCCGGCTGTCGGGCGAGTACGAGGCGGCCAAGGTCGAGCTGGCGGCCAAGACGGCGTTGACCGCCGGGGCGGCCATGGCGCTGGCGGCGGAGTAGCACTCCGCCCTTGGCGGCGGCCCCGCTTGCGCTAGCTAGAAGCGCTCAAGGGAGCCGCCATGCTGAAATATATCG
>JBKJSF010000021.1:0-14086 GCA_046595895.1 Caulobacter sp.
GGCAACACCGCCGCTGGTCTTGGCCAGCACCATCGTGATCGCCGCCGTCAGCGTCGTCTTGCCGTGGTCAACGTGACCAATGGTGCCGATGTTGCAATGCGGCTTGTTGCGTTCGAATTTCTGTTTAGCCATTTCAAGCTCCAGCCCTATCCGGGCCTGTCCTCTTAGTTAGGGTTGGATGGTTAGGCGTACTTCTTGATCACTTCGTCGGCGACGTGTTGCGGCACCGGGTCGTAGTGGTCGTATTGCATGGTGAACTGGGCGCGGCCTTGCGACATGCCGCGCAGGTTGCCGATGTAGCCGAACATGTTGGCCAGCGGCACGAAGGCGTTGACGACGATGGCGTTGCCGCGGGTGTCCTGGCCCTGGATCATGCCCCGACGCGCGTTCAGATCGCCGATGACCGAGCCCAGGTAGTCTTCCGGGGTCACGACCTCGACGGCCATGATCGGCTCGAGCAGCTTGGGGGCGCCCTTTTCACGGAGCTCCTTGAAGGCGGCGCGGGCGGCGATCTCGAAGGCCAGGACCGAGGAGTCGACGTCGTGGTAGGCGCCGTCGGTCAGGGTGGCCTTGAAGTCGATCAGCGGGAAGCCGGCCAGCAGGCCGTTTTCCTTGGACGACTCAAGGCCCTTCTGGACGCCGGGGATGTATTCCTTCGGCACGTTGCCGCCGACAACGGCGCTTTCGAACACGAAGCCCGAGCCGGGCTCGCCCGGTTCGAAGGTCAGCTTGATGCGGGCGAACTGGCCCGTACCGCCGGTCTGCTTCTTGTGGGTGTAGTCGATGTCGCACTTGCGACCGAGACTTTCGCGATAGGCCACCTGCGGCGCGCCGATGGTGGCCTCGACCTTGTAGGTCCGCTTCAGGATGTCGATCTTGATGTCGAGGTGCAGCTCGCCCATGCCCTTCAGGATCGTCTGGCCCGACTCATGGTCGGTCGAGACGGTGAAGGACGGATCTTCGGCGGCCAGCTTGGCCAGGGCGACACCCAGCTTTTCCTGGTCGGCCTTGGTCTTGGGTTCGACGGCGATCTCGATGACCGGGGCCGGGAACTCCATGCGCTCGAGGATGACCGGCGACTTGTTCGGATCGCACAGGGTGTCGCCGGTGCGGGTGTCCTTCAGGCCGGCCAGGGCGACGATGTCGCCGGCAAAGGCTTCCTTGATGTCTTCGCGGTTGTTGGAGTGCATGAGCAGCATGCGCCCGACGCGTTCCTTGCGGTCGCGGGTCGAGTTCATCAGGCCCATGCCGGTTTCCAGCTTGCCCGAATAGATGCGGCAGAAGGTCAGGGAGCCGACAAAGGGGTCGTCCATGATCTTGAAGGCGAGCACGGCGAGAGGTTCGTCGTCAGACGCAATGCGAACGATCGGCTCTTCAGTGCGGTAGTCGATGCCCTTGGTCGGCGGGATGTCCACCGGCGAGGGCAGGTAGTCGACGACGGCGTCGAGCAGGGGCTGGACGCCCTTGTTCTTGAAGGCCGAGCCGCAGAGGATCGGGTAGAAGGCGCCGGTCAGCACGGCCTTGCGGATGCACTTCTTGATGACCTCGATCGAGGGCTCTTCGCCGCCGAGGTAGGCTTCCATGGCGTCGTCGTCGAGCTCGACGGCGTTTTCGATCATGTAGTGACGGGCGGCGTCCGCCTCGGCCTTCATGTCGGCCGGGATTTCTTCGTCGTGGAAGGTGGCGCCGATGGTGTCGGCATCCCAGACCACGGCCTTCATGCGGACCAGGTCGATCAGGCCCCGGAGCGAGGTCTCGGCGCCGATCGGCAGCTGGATCGGAACGGCCTTGGCGCCCAGACGGTCGCGGATGGACTCGACCGACTTGACGAAGTCGGCGCCCATCTTGTCCATCTTGTTGACGAACACGATGCGGGGCACGCGGTACTTGTCGGCCTGGCGCCAGACGGTTTCGGTCTGCGGCTCAACGCCGGCGTTGCCGTCGAGAACGGTGACCGCGCCGTCGAGCACGCGGAGCGAACGCTCGACTTCGATGGTGAAGTCGACGTGCCCGGGGGTGTCGATGATGTTCAGACGGTGGTCGTTCCAATAGGCGGTCGTCGCGGCCGACGTGATGGTGATGCCGCGTTCCTGCTCCTGGTCCATCCAGTCCATGGTGGCCGCGCCATCGTGGACTTCACCGATCTTATGGTTCTTGCCGGTGTAGTACAGGATCCGCTCGGTCGTCGTCGTCTTGCCCGCATCGATGTGGGCCATGATTCCGAAGTTGCGGTAGTCTTCAATTCGATTGGCGCGGGCCATGGGAGTAAGCCTGGTGTTTGAATGAGCGGAACGGGCGGTTTGAGGTTTCAAACCGCCCGTCCCTGTAAGACCTGACGGCGCTGGAAATTTACCAGCGGTAGTGGGAGAATGCCCGGTTGGCTTCGGCCATCTTGTGCGTGTCTTCGCGCTTCTTGACCGCAGTGCCGCGGTTGTTCGAAGCGTCCAGCAGCTCACCGGCCAGCTTTTCGGTCATGGTGTTCTCACCACGCTTGCGCGCGGCGGTGACCAGCCAGCGGATGGCCAGAGCGCGACGGCGCTCCGGACGAACCTCGACCGGCACCTGGTAGGTGGCGCCACCGACGCGGCGCGACCGGACTTCGATGGCCGGGGCCACGTTGTCGAGGGCGCCGTGGAAGGTTTCCAGGGGACCCTGGTCCTTGCGCTTGGCTTCGAGGATGTCGAAGGCGCCGTAGATGATGTTCTCGGCGACGGCTTTTTTGCCTTCGTACATCACATAGTTCATGAACTTGGTGACGACGAGATCCCCGAATTTGGGATCCGGGAGCACTTCACGTTTGTCTGCGCGACGACGACGGGACATAGGATCTCTTCCTTACTTCGGGCGCTTGGCGCCGTAGTGCGAACGGCGCTGCTTGCGGTCCTTGACCCCTTGGGTATCGAGGACGCCACGCAGGATGTGGTAGCGAACGCCGGGAAGGTCCTTCACGCGGCCCCCGCGGATGAGCACGACGCTGTGCTCCTGAAGGTTGTGACCTTCACCGGGGATGTAGCACACGGCTTCGACGCCGGTGGTCAGGCGAACCTTGGCCACCTTCCGAAGAGCCGAGTTCGGCTTCTTGGGGGTGGTGGTGTAAACGCGGGTGCAAACACCACGGCGCTGAGGGCAGCCCTTGAGGGCGGGAACCTTGTTGCGCACGGGCTTGGGTTGCCGCGGCTTACGGATCAGCTGATTGACTGTAGGCATCTAATCTCTGTGCTCGTGGAAGCGTGTGCCTTTCGGCCGAAGCGCTTCAGGGTCCTATAGGGTTCGTCAATTCAAGGCCGCTGAACGCGCAAACTCACCGGCAGCGCAGAGGCGGCCGGCGGGTCCGTTGAGTTCCTCGGGTGAGGATCGGTTAAGACCCTGCCTCGAAAGAGCGGGCTAGATACTCGCGAGGCCCCGAAAGGTCAAGGGTTTGCGGACTCTTAGGCGGGCCCGCAAGGACGCTTCGGGATTCACGGCGCCACGGGCAGGTGCTTGCCAAGGAACGCCTCGGTCTCACTGAGGAATTTCACCCGGCTGGCCGACTTCGACAGGTCGTGGTCGTCGCCCTGCAGCAGCACGAAGGGCGGGGACTGGCCGACACCCTTGAGTCCGCTTTCCATGACGCGCGCCTGCTCGATCGGCACCTCGGTGTCGAGCTCGCCGTGCATCAGCAGAATCGGGCTGGCCCGGGCGCCCAGGCGTTTGATGGGAGAGGCCTTCGCCATGGAGCCGCCGGTGACCCGGGGATCGCCGACCAGCTTGCGCCAGTAGGCCACCGAGTCCGACTCTTCACCGAACCGTCGGCGGCTGGAACCGACCCACAAGGGCAGGTCCGAAATTCCATTGACCGAGACGGCGCAGCGAAAGACCTCGGGATTGAAGACGGCGCCGGACATCGCGGCGTAGCCGCCGTAGTCCAGGCCGATGACGCAGACGCGACTGGAATCGACACCGTGGCCGCCCGCGGCGACGACGCCGTCCAGCAGGTCGGTGTACATCTTGCCGCCCCACTCGCCATAGCCGGCCGTCTCGAAGGGGACGCCAAAGCCGGTCGAGCCGCGATACTGCGGCTGCAGGACCGCATAGCCGCGCGAGACCAGGAACTGGACGATCCAGTCGAAGCCATAGTCGTCGCGCGCCGCCGGCCCGCCATGGGGCAACACGACCAGCGGCGGCTTGGCGCCGTCCGGGCGGGCCTTGGGCGCCGTCAGGTAGGCCGGGATCTTCAGGCCATCGCGGGCCACGTAGGAAATCCACTGGCTCTTGCTGAAGGCGGCGCCTGCCAACTCCGGATAGGCTTCGCCAATCAGGGATGCCTGCTTGGTCTTGGCATCATAGAGATACCAGACCGGCGCACTGTCGGGGGCGTCGGCCCGGACGATGAACCGGCCGCGGTCGCGGCTCCAACTGGCAAGCGCCACCTGCTTGCCGCCCAAGGCCTTGCTCAGACGCGCATGCACGCCGCCCAGTTCAGCGTCGAGCCATTGATAGGTTGGCCGCTCGTCGCCGCCGATGATGGCGACCGGCGTGGCCCGCGCGTCGTCCCAGAGGACGTCGAGATGCGGCGCGACCTGCCCATCGCCAAGCCGCACTTCCGGGGAGCCGTCGAGCGGGCGCTTGACCAACCAGGAGCCGGTCTTGTCCCAGCGGCGGACAATCAGCGCGTCGTCGGGATCGGAATAGCCGAGGTAGTCGGCGGTGGCTTCGCTGATGCGCCAGCTTTCGATCGGCTTCCAGACCGCGCCGCCCTTCTTGCGGACCTGCAGGGTTTCGACGTTGCGGGCGTCGTCGTAGTCCCAGCGGGCTCGCAGGTCTCCCTTGAGGTCCGTGATCAGCAGTTGGGTCAGCCGACCTGACCGGTCCAGCAGTTTGGCCTTGCCGGTGGCGAGGTCGATCTTCCAAAGGGCTGGAATGACATCGCCGCCCTTGCGCTGGACGTAGTCGAGACTGGTGCCCGAATCCCCCGTGGCGTCCAGTCCCTGGACAACAATGTAGGGCTGCGGCCCGTCGACGATCGCCAGGACCGGAAAGTTGGCCGCGAGCAGGTTCCAGTTTCGCTCCCCCAGCACCTGCCCAATGACATCACCGGTCGAGGCGTCGGCGATCAGGTCGCGTTCGAAAGTGTAGGGGGTCATCTTGCCGCCAACCAACTGGTTGTCGGCGGCGTACATTGAGACCCGGATCAGCAGGTGGCGGCTGCCCGCCCAGCGGATGCCTTTGACGTTGGCATTGCCGGCCCGGATGGTGACCGGGGCGCCGCCGTCTATCGGGGTGATGAAGGTGACGCGCTCTTCCGCCGTGCCGCCGATATAGGCGAGGCGGGTTCCGTCGGGAGAAATTGCCGCCTGCTGGATGGCCGGCAGGCGAGCGAACGCAGCGACCGGCGGTTTGGCCGCCGGCTGGGCTTGAGCCGCCAGCGGCGTCAGCAGAAAGGCGGCGACGAGGCCGACGACGAGACGGGTCATCTACTTCGCGACCGGCAGATATTTAGCCAGGAAGGCCTCGGTCGCCTCCAGCGTCTGCAGGCGACTCTTGGTGCTGGAGAAGTGATGGTCGTCGCCGTCGAGGACGACGACCTGATAGGGTGAGCCGACCCGGCCCAAGGCGCTTTCCATCAGTTTGGACTGGCTGTTGGGCACGGTGGTGTCGTTGGCCGCGTAGATCAACAGGATCGGCGCCGTACGGGCGCCGGCCAGATGGTAGGGCGAAGCGGCATTGAGGGCGTCCGGCGTACTGCGCGGATCGCCGATCACTTCGCGCAGGTAGCGAATTGTGCCGGAGTCGGCGCCGCCGTAGATCTTGGCGTGGCCGATCATGCTGGTCAGGTCCGAGACGCCGTTGACCGAGACGGCGCATTTGTAGCGACCCGACCGGACGGTGGCGCCGTGCAGGGCCGAGTACCCGCCGAAGCTGGCGCCGACGATGCAGGCGCGCGTGGTGTCCACCGCGGGGTCGGTGACGGCGTCGATGGCCTCGGCGATGTCGCTCTGCATCTTGCCGCCCCATTCGTTGTAACCGGCGCGACTAAAGGCCTCGCCGAAGCCACCCGAACCGCGGAACTGGGGTTTGAGGACGGCGTAGCCTCTGGAGACCAGGAACTGTTCCCACCAGTCGAAGACGAACTCGTCTCTGGAGATCGGGCCACCGTGCGGCATGACGATGAGCGGCGCCTTGACCCCGGCGGGCAGGTTGGTCGGCGCCGTGAGGTAGGCGTTCAGCGCCGTGCCATCCTTGGCTTGGTAGGAAATCCAGCTGGTCTTGCCGAGCTGGGCGCCGACCAGTTCGGGATACTCCTCGCCCAGCGGCGAGGCCTGGTTGGTGGCCGGCTCGAACAGGTACCAGACCGGCGCGGAGCTGGGACTTTCGACCCTCAGGACGATGCGGCTCTGGTCGCTCGACCAGCCGGTAAAGGTGACGGTGCGGCCCTTGAAGCCGCGCGACAGCTTGGCGTGAACCGCGCCCAGCTTTTCGTCGAGCCACTGGTATTCCGGCTTGTCGGTTCCGGTGACGATGGCGACGGCCCGGCCGGTGAGCGGGTCGGTGATCAGAGCGGCGCTGGCCGAGGGCTTGGCCGGGCCGATGACGATGCGGGAGCCGTCGGCCAGGTTATGGCGCAGGATCTGCGCGCCCTGGGTGGTGTCGGCGTAGAGATAGACAGCGTCCTCGACGTCGGAATAGCCGAGGTAGGCGACCTTGAGCTCCATCGACGGCGAGCGGTCGATCACCGTCCAGGTGGCCGCGCCCTTGCGGCGGGCGCTGAGGGTCCGGAAGCCGAGTTCATCGTCGCCGCGCACCCGGGGCTCGCCCTTGCGATCGACGGCAAACATGAAGGTGCCGTCCTTGCCACGCTCGATCATCCGGCCGGCGCCGCTCGCGACGTCGACCTTGTAGAGGGCGGCAACCAGGCCGCCGCCCTTCTGCTTCATGCGGGTGTCGCCGTAGCCGGAGGCGCCGAGCATATCGAGGCCCAGCATCATCACCGCCGGCTTGTCGCCCTCGACATCGCCGAGGATCGGCCGTTCGACGGCGAAACCGGCCCAGCTGACGCCGTCGAGCAGCAGGCCGACGATCTTGCCCTGCATGTCGAAGACGATGTCGCGCTGGAGGTTGTAGCTGTAGACGCGGCCATCGCCGAAATTCTTGCGCGAATCGTAGACTCGCACGGTGGCGATGACGTAACCGTCACCCGCCCAGCGGATGCCCTTCACATCGACATTGCCCAGCGGGATATTGACCGCCACGGCCCCGTCGATGGGGTTGATGCTGATTGTGCGGTTGTCGGTCGCGCCGCCGAGAATGGCGATCTTCTGACCATTAGGGGAAATCTCGGCGGCCTTCACCGCCGGCAGGCGGGCAAAGGCGAGCACGGGCGGCTTGCTTGCCTGTTGAGCCTGGACGGCGAGCGGCGCGGCGGCGGCCAAAGTCAGGGCACAGAGGCCCAGGACGGCTCGAAACATCTGAAATTACCCCCGAAAGTCGAACTGGCGCGGCCACAGCCGCGCCAGTCGCAGACTAGGGGGCGAGAGCTCCCGCTGTCGAGCGTTCTTCAGTCGAAGATGTCGAACAGGTCGAAGCCGCCCTTCTTCTTTTTGCGGTAGTTGTAGTCGTTATCGTAGCTGTGCCGCTTTTCGCGGTCGTCGTAAGGGTGACTGCGGCGCCAGGCTTCCGGATCGCGCTGGAAGGTGTCGACTTCGCGGGTGAAGCGTTCGCGATCCTGGGTGAAGTCCTGCTGCTGCTCGCGACCGCCGGCGAGGATCTTTTCCATCTCGCCGCGGTCCAGCCAGACGCCCCGGCAAGTCGGGCACATGTCGATCTCGACGCCGTCGCGGACGACCTTCTGCATGGCGGCGTTATCGTTGGGGCACATCAACAGGGGCACTCAGAACTCCTCAGCTCGACAATTCGGATCATTTGAAAATAGGCGCCCGCCGCATCACCGCCAGAGCTCGCGAGCGAAATTGTCTGCAATGCCGCCTCACGGGCGGGCTCTGAACGCTTGAGTCGGACCCATTTTGTCCGGGCAATGAAATCATCTGCCCGGAAAGGGTCCGCGGGGCGACACGTTTTAGCCGCCGCGAACACTCAGCGTCGCCTTCGGACGAGAGGGGACGTGAGCTTGGCGCAGGCGCGCAATCAGGGGCGGGACCGACGGCGCATGGCCGTGGTCACGATTCTGTCCGTGCTGGCCCACCTCGGGGTTTTCGCCCTGGTCGGCCTGACCACGCCGGGGGTGCGCGACCGACCACCAATGCCCGATGAGCCGATGGTCGTCAGCCTGATCGACCCCCGGCGGGAGCCGCCGACGCCGCGGCCGTCACTGTCGGGCGGCGCGCCGGCCAGCGGCATTCCCCGCCGGGAGACCGCCGCGCCGCTGCTGCATGTGCCGGCCGTTCAGCCGCCGGCTGAGGTGGCCCCGTCTCCCCTGCCCGCCCCGACCCCGCCGGGAACCCCCGCCGGCGGCAAGGGCAAGGGTGGTTCGGGCCGGAACCTGACGGTGTTTCCGCTGCCCAGCGACCTGACGCGCAACGCGGTGCGCGGCACCTATGGCTGCAGCTATCCCGACGCGGCGGGCCTGACCCGGCGCGAGCGCGAGGCCTGCCTCGACCGGCCGACCAAGCAGGCCAAGGCGATCGACGCGCCGATGAGCGCCGAGAAGCGCGGGCGGTTCGACGTTGCGGCCGCCAAGCAGCGGCGGGACCGCGAGTGGCGGGAAAACCCGACCATGCCGAGCGGGACCAGCGAGGAGCAGGGGACGGGCCGGCCTGCCGGCGTGGGGCCCGCCAACCCGGTCCACGCCCCGATAAAGACGCCCTTCTAACCCCCTCTATCCCCAAGGCAGGACGGCGCGCAGGCAGGCAACCTCGTCGGACGCGGCGTTGCGCTCGGCGCGCCAGAGGCGTTCGGCCAGCACGGCGCGTTGCTCGGCGCCGAGGCGGGCCCAGTCCCAGCCGGCGGCCGGGACCTCGTAGGTCCAGTCATGGGGGTGAAGGGCGTAGGAGAGCCAGCTCATCCGGCCGTTGGCGTAGTCGAGGACGTGCTGCAGTTCGTGCTGCAGCAGGGCCATGGCGGCCGGCTGGGCCGAGCAGTCATCCGGGGCGCGGCCCCAGAAGATGCGGTCGCCGAGGGTGACGACCGGCGTGTGGCCGCGCCAGAGGTACGACAGGCGGGCCAGCGGCGACGGGGCGGCGACGATGCGGGGAAAGGCGCCGGCGGCCTGCAGGGCCTCCCACAGGCCGGCGGAGAGGGCGGCGCGTTCGCCGGCGGTGAGGGATCGGGTTACGCCGGGGGCCATTCCGTCGGATTTAGGCCGCGGGCCGACGGCGTCGAGGCTCTGGAGCGGGATCAGATCAGGGCGCCCACTCAGCGATCGGCTTGTCGGGTCCGGCCCGCTCGAAGGCGACGCGCTCGATGTCTACCGCCAGCAGGCAGACCGGCCGGTGATCGACCGCGGGACCCTGGCAGATCACGGGCCGCCCCTCGGCCGCCTGGCCGATGCGGCCGCGAACAACCATGAACAGATCCGCCTCCGTGACCGTCCCGAGTTCGCCGCCCAGCTTCTGGACGGTCTCGTAGGGTTTGCCCGCCCGTTGTTGCGCCCGGTTGGAACCGGTGGGGAAGAAGGACGCCAACCCCAGCGTCTGAACGGCGGGAGCAGGGGGTTCGGGCGGCGGAGTGTCCGGATCGGCGATCACACGATCGACGGCCGACGTCGCCGCAATCATGGGCAGGGACCGGGTGCGGCAGGTTTCGGCGGCGATCCACGGCCGGGGCAGCCAGAAGCCTTCGACGCGGTCGAAGCCCTCGCCGCCAAGTGCCTTGACCGCCGGACCGGCCGTCCAGTCCTGCAGTCGCGCCGTCAGCTTCAGGCTCTTCTGTCGGACATCCCTCACGAGGGTCAGGTCCGGGGCCCCGCAGGCAAAGGCCATGCGCAGCTCGAAGGGCTTGCCCACCGCCGCCGACTGGTCGGGCGCCGTCGCGCCGGCGGCGAAGGCGGAGGCCGCCGCATTGGCCAGGGCGATGAGATCGGCGCGGCGCAAGGTCGGGTCCGGCTGGATATCGACGACAGGCGCGGGCGGAGGCGGCGCGGCGCGAGGCGGGGCAGGCTGGCGTGTCGACCACCAGACCAGGGAGGTGAGCCCGGCCGAAAGTACGGCGGTCAGGACGACAAGGAGTATCGGCGCCGGAAGGGAGTCGGATCTGTCGAGGCGAAGCGGATTCCAGACCATGAGCCCACCTTAGCAGAGGATTGGCGAAAACGTGATGACTTGACGGGGACGGCGCGCCTGGTCCCATGGGGCATGACGCCCCATCAGATCGTCGCGCTCCTGGTGCTCATCGCCGTCGTCGTGGCCCTCATTCACGGCAAGGCCCGCCCCGACGTCGTCGCCCTGACCGGGGCCGCGGTCCTGCTGCTTGCAGGGGTCATCCGGCCTGTCGAGGTGCAGGGGGCCTTCGCCAGTCCCGCCCTGATCGCCCTGGCCAGCCTTTTCGTCATTGCCTACGCCATGGAAAGATCCGGCCTGCTTGACCGGGTCATTCAGTGGGGTGTGGCGATGTGCCAGCGGCTCGGCGCCACCGGGCTGTGGCTGTTGATCGCAGCCTGTGGCGCGGCCAGCGCCTTCCTCAACAACACGCCGATCGTGGTTCTGGCGGCGCCGGTCGTCCGCGATGTGTCGAAGTCCATGGGCCTGAGCTCGCGCCGGTTCCTGATCCCGTTATCCTACGTCACCATCATGGGCGGGGCCTGCACCCTGATCGGCACCTCGACCAACCTGCTGGTCAACGACATGGCTCGCAGTTCGGGACAGCCGACCTTCAGCCTGTTCGAGATCACCCCGGTCGGGCTGATCGTGGCCCTGGCCGGAGGGATCTATCTGGTCCTGTTCGGCGGCCGGTTGTTGGGGGGTAGCGGGCCGGAAGAGGAACAGCCGCCGGCCCAGCCGGCGCATGACGCCAGCCTGGGCGATTCCAGCCTGTTCGCCGAGCATCGACCCCTGCGGCCGGGGCATGCAGGCCTGTCGCTGGCGGTATTCCTGGGGGTCGTAATCGTGGCCGCGTTGGGCTGGGCGCCGATCGCCGCCAGCGCCTTCGCCGGGGCGGTGCTCCTGATCCTCACCCGGGTGATCAGCGCCGAGGAGGCCTATCGCGGCCTGCGCCCGGATATCCTGCTGCTGATCGCCGGCATGGTGGTGATCGGGCTGTCGCTGGAGGTTTCCGGGCTCGCCGCCTCGGCCAGCGACAGCGTGGTCGAATTCATCCGGCCGCTCGGGCCGATGGCAGCGATGGTTCTGCTTTACGGCCTGACCCTGCTGCTGACCGAAGTGCTGTCCAATGCGGCCGTGGCGGTGCTGCTGACGCCGGTGGCGGTGGCCCTGGCCGAAAGCCTTGGGGTTAGCCCGAGGCCCTTCATGGTGGCGGTGATGATGGCCGCCAGCGCGGCCTTCGCCACGCCGTTCGGCTATCAGACCAATGTTCTGGTCTACCAGATGGGCCGTTACAGCTACCTGGATTTCGTCCGCATCGGTACGCCGCTGAACCTGCTGACCTGGCTTGTCGGGTCACTGGTCATCCCGGTGTTCTTCCCCTTCTGAGCGCCCCAAACGAAAACGGCCCGAGATCGCTCCCGGGCCGTCTCGATGGTGATAGTCCGTCCGGTTACCCGGCGATGACTTCCTCGGCGATCTCGACCGGCAGCGGTTCCATGGTCGCTTCACGCGACGCGGCCAACTGTTCGTCGCGCTTGGTCGCGATCTTCTGGAGGTTCCGCAGGTAGGAGCCCGTACCCGCCGGTATGAGCCGGCCGACGATGACGTTTTCCTTGAGGCCTTCGAGGGTATCGACCTTGCCGTGGACCGAGGCGTCCGTAAGCACCCGGGTCGTCTCCTGGAAGGAGGCCGCCGAGATGAACGACTTCGTCTGCAACGAGGCCTTGGTGATGCCCAGCAGAACCGGCTGGGTCAGCGCCGGGCGGCCGCCGCGGGCTTCGGTCTTGGCGTTCTCGATGTCGAAATCCGACTTGTCGAGGTGGTCGCCCCGGATCAGGCCAGTGTCGCCCGGCTCGAGGATTTCCACCTTCTGCAGCATCTGGCGAACGATCACTTCGATGTGCTTGTCGTTAATCGGCACGCCCTGCAGGCGGTAGACTTCCTGGATTTCGTTGACCAGGAAGTTGGCCAGTTCCTCGATGCCCAGGATGCGCAGGATGTCGTGCGGATCCGGGTTGCCATCGATGATGTACTCCCCCTTGCGCACCACGTCGCCGTCATGGACCGCGATGTGCTTGCCCTTGGGGATCAGGAACTCGACGGGTTCGCCGCCATCCTCCGGGGTGATCTTGATCCGGCGCTTGTTCTTGTAGTCGCGCCCGAACTCGACCCGGCCGTCCATCTCGGCGATGACCGCGCAATCCTTCGGACGGCGGGCTTCGAACAGCTCGGCGACACGCGGCAGACCGCCGGTGATGTCGCGCGTCTTGGCGCCTTCGGTGGGGATACGAGCGATGATTTCGCCGGGCTTCACGTCGTCGCCGTCGGCCACCGAGAGGATGGCGCCAGGCGACAGCAGGTAGCGGGACTCACCGCCGGCGGCGAGGCGCTGATAGGCCCCGTCGGCCCCGAGCACCGCGAGCGCCGGACGCAGGTCCGTGCCCTTGGAGCCGGTGCGCCAGTCACTGACGACGCGTTGGGCGATACCCGTCGCTTCATCGGTTTCCTCGCGGACCGAGAAGCCCTCGACCAGGTCCTCGGCGCGGATCTTGCCGCCGACCTCGGTGATGATCGGGGTGGTGTAGGGGTCCCATTCAGCGAGGCGTTGGCCGCGCTTGATCTTGTCGCCGTCCTTGACCTTCAGACGCGCGCCGTACGGCGGCTTGTAGGATTCGCGGTCCTTGCCGTCGACCAGCACGGTCAGGGCGACGTTGCGGCTCATGACCACGAACTCGCCGTCGGCTGCCTTGACGATCGGACCGGCGACCCGGACCGAGCCGTCGGTGCCGGCTTCGAAGAACGACTGCTCGGCCACCTGGGCCGTGCCGCCGATGTGGAAGGTCCGCATGGTCAGCTGGGTGCCGGGCTCGCCGATGGATTGGGCGGCGATGACGCCGACCGCTTCACCGATGTTGACCGGGGTGCCCCGCGCCAGATCGCGGCCGTAGCAGGCCCCACAGGCGCCGACCTTGGCTTCGCAGGTCAGGCCCGAACGCACCTTCACCGATTGCACGCCGGCCTTTTCGATCAGGTCGGACATGTCTTCGACGAGGTAGGTGTCGGCGGGGATGATGACCTCGCCGCTGTTCGGGTCCTTGATGTCCTCGGCCGAGAAGCGGCCCAGGACACGCAGGCCGAGCGAGACCAGCACGTCGCCGCCGTCGACCACGGCCCGCAGGGTGATGCCCCGGGTGGTGCCGCAGTCTTCTTCGGTGATGATGCTGTCCTGCGCGACATCGACCAGACGACGGGTCAGGTAACCCGAGTTGGCGGTCTTCAGCGCGGTGTCGGCCAGGCCCTTACGGGCGCCGTGGGTGGAGTTGAAGTACTCCTGGACGGTCAGGCCTTCCTTGAAGTTGGAGATGATCGGCGTTTCGATGATCTCGCCCGACGGCTTGGCCATCAGGCCGCGCATGCCGCCCAGCTGCTTCATCTGGGCCTGTGAGCCCCGAGCGCCGGAGTGGGCCATCATGTAGATGGAGTTGATCTCCAGCTCACGGCCGTCCGGACCCTTCTTGGGCATCGAGATTTCGCCCATCATGGCGTCGGCCACCAGGTCGGTGGACTTCGCCCAGGCGTCAACGACCTTGTTGTACTTCTCGCCCTTGGTGATCAGGCCGTCGGCGTACTGCTGCTCGTATTCTTCGACGAGCTTGCGGGTGTCGGCGACGATGGTGATCTTGGAGGCCGGGATGATGATGTCGTCCTTGCCGAAGGAGATGCCGGCCTTGGCCGCTTCCTTGAAGCCGAGACCCATCATCTGGTCGGCGAAGATCACCGTCGCCTTCTGACCGCAGTGGCGATAGACCACGTCGATCAGGTTGCCGATCTCCTTCTTGGTCAGCGCCTTGGCGATGAGCCGGTGGCCGATGGCCGGGTGATGCGGCAGCAGG
>JBKJSF010000039.1:0-30320 GCA_046595895.1 Caulobacter sp.
GGCAACACCGCCGCTGGTCTTGGCCAGCACCATCGTGATCGCCGCCGTCAGCGTCGTCTTGCCGTGGTCAACGTGACCAATGGTGCCGATGTTGCAATGCGGCTTGTTGCGTTCGAACTTTACCTTGGCCATCGTCTCTATACCTTCGCGCCGGCGGGCGGGTTTCTGTGATTGGGAACTGGAGCGGGTACCGGGAATCGAACCCGGGTATTCAGCTTGGAAGGCTGCTGTACTACCATTGTACTATACCCGCATTCGGCAGGGACGCCGAAATTCTCCCATTGGTCAGCTTGGAACCGCTTCGTCGCGAAGGAATGCCTGCAGGCGCGTGGTGGGGGAAGAAGGACTCGAACCTTCGAAGCTTTCGCAGCGGATTTACAGTCCGCCCCCTTTGCCACTCGGGACATTCCCCCAGCGCGCATGCAGGCATTTCCTTGGCGGCGCGGCCTCTTCCGTCGTAACGGGAGAGACCAGGGCCCCAAAAGGAGCGCGTCTTATAGTGTCCTCATCCCGGGAACGCAACGACCGGAAACAACCCATTCGCGGAGACGCGAAAAAGGGCGAAAAGCCAAGCCCCGCAAGGGGTTCACACCGCCCGTCCGGTCCGGACGGCAAGGATTGGCTGTGGGGCGTCCACGCCATCGAGGCCGCTTTGGCGAATCCCGCCCGGGGCAAACCGCGCCGGATCATCGCCACCGCCGACCGCGCCAAACAGTTGAACGCCCGCTTCGGCAAGCTGGAGGTGGAGATCGTCGAGGGCCGCGACATCGACCGCGCCCTGCCCGCCGGCGCGGTGCACAACGGCGTCGCCATGAAGCCCGATCCGTTGTTGCCTCTCTCTATAGAGGAAATCGGCGATCCGGCCTCCGGCGTGCTGGTCATGCTCGACCAGGTGACCGACCCCCAGAACGTCGGAGCCATCTTCCGCAGCGCCGCCGCGTTCGGCGCTCGCGGCGTCATCCTCCAAGACCGCAACGCCCCGGCCCTGGCCGGCGCCCTGGCCAAGGCCGCCGTCGGGGCGGTCGACAGGATCCCGCACGCCTCGGCAGTCAACCTCTCCCGGGCCCTTGAGACTCTTGCCGAAATGGGTTGGCGCGTCGTCGGCCTGGCTGGCGAGGCCACCGCCAGCCTTGAGTCGGTGCTCGACGGCTCGCCGACCGTCATCGTCATGGGATCGGAGGGCGAGGGCCTGCGACGTCTGGTCGCCGAACACTGTGACGTGTTGGCCAAAATCCCCATGCCCGGGGGGTTTGAGAGCATAAACGTGTCAAACGCGGCGGCTATCGCACTCTATGAGTGCAGCCGCGCTCGCGCCCTGGGGGAAGAGGTTACCCAAAAGTGAATTTTCCCTTTTGAGTTCCTCCCAAGGCGTGATTTCCTCCCGGCTTCGTGCCGACGAGGCGTAAATCGTCGGGAGCATATCGCGATGGGTTCGGGGGTTCCGGTGGCGAACAAGTGGTTGATTTCGACGGCTTATGCCGTCTCGTGTGTCGCGTTGCTTGGCCTCACCGGCTGTGGCGGCAGCGCCCCCGACGATGGCTATGGCGGCCCTGGCCCCTCCTCATATGAAGAAAGCCGCGGCTCCGGCGAGCTGATGGGCGGCAAGGCCCCGCCGCCTCCCCCGGCCGACGGCCTGGTCGGAGGCCCCGCCTCGCACGGCATGGCGGCCATCCCCAACCCCGAGAACCTGCCGCTCGAAGAGCGCCGCCGGATCTACGGCAACAGGTACGACCACCTGAAGTACAAGCCCCTGGCCGGCTCCGGCGACTACGCCCAGTCGGGCGGCAGCAGGGCTGGCGGCGGCCAAAGAGCTCACGGCTCGCCGCTGCGCTCCTACCGCAACGCTGAAGGCATCCTGGTCGTCCACAACGCCCCGATCGCCAACCCCGAGGACATGAGCCCGGCCGAGCGCCGCCGCGTCTACGGCAAGCGTTACGCGCCGCGTCCACAGTCGGGCCCCAGCCGTGCCTGGACCGTCTGGAAACCCAAGCCCAAGGCGAAGAAGCCCTATGTGGCTGCCGGCCCGGCCTACAAGCCGGCCCCGGCTCCGAAAGCCAAGTTCGTCGCCGCGCCGAAGCCGGCTCCGAAGGTCGCCGCGGCGCCCGCCCCCGTCGCCAAGGTCGCGCCCGCCCCCGCGCCGGTTATCAAGCCGACCGTCATAACGCCGGTCGCCAAGGCCGCGCCCGCGCCGGTTGGCGATCCGAAGTTGGCCGCGCTGTCGACGGCAGTGGGCGCCGAAGCCATCAAGGGCGCCACCCTCACCGTGCCGGATACCTTGGCCAAGGGTGAAGAGTCCAAGGTCACCCTCTCTCTGCCGGTCAACCTGCTGGACTTCATTCAGAAGGAAGCTGGCAAGCTGGGCCTGACCAAGGCTGCCAAAAAGTCGGAAGTCTCCGCCACCCTGACCGGTGACGGCTACACCATCACGCCCAACGCCGCCCAGACCCAGGCCCTGAAGAAGGGCGAAGCGGCCACCTTCAACTGGCAGGTCAAGCCCGGCGACGGCGAGAAGACCCCGCTGAAGGCCAAGGTCGATGGCGTCCTCAAGGGCGAGAAGGGTCCCGCCAAGACCTTCTCCATCGCCACTCTCGAGCAGGTGGTTGAGGGCGTCGTCGAAACCACCGAATCCCGGGCCAAAAAGCTGGGCTTCAACCTCGACAAGCTGGCTATCCCCGGCCTCAAGCCGATCAAGATCGGCGACACGGTTATCCCGCCGGGCGCCACGACGGCCGGCATCATCGTTCTGGTGCTCGCCCTCATCCTGCTGGCCATGGCCCGCGCCGGGTCCGGCCGCCGGGCGCGCGACGAGCGCCGTCGCAAGTTCCGCACCATGACCGACTACGATCGCGTCGAGCCGCAGACCACGACGGAGAAGGACCACCATCCCGTCAATCCGATGCTGGCCGCCGCGGGTGGAGCCGCGGCGGGCGCTGGCGCGGCGATGACCTTCGGCCATCATGATGATGATCACGGCAAAGCCGAAGCGGTCCATGACAACCACACTGCCGGTACCGAGGCCGATCATCACAGCGACACCGCGCCGATGACCTTCCACAGCGAGAACGCTCACGACGACCACGGCCATGCGGCCGCGGCGCCCGGGCCTCACGCTGATCATGGCCACACGGCGCCGGGCCATGACGACCATGCCGCGGAAACCCATGCTCCCGAAGCCCATGGCCACGACGATCATGGCCACGCCGCCGAGCCGAACAGTCATGACGACCACGGTCACAAGGCGCACGACGACCATCACCACCGCGAACCCGAACACGCCTGAGGCGTTCGCGCCTGAGCGACAAAACTAGCAGCCGTCGGTCCTTGCATGGGGCCGGCGGCTGACGCATTGAGGGGCCATGTTAGAGAGCATTTTTGGCGCCGACCTGGCGAGCGCGGGCGCCGCCCTCCTCCAGGTCCTGATGATCGACTTGGTGCTGGCCGGCGACAATGCCGTCGCCGTCGGACTGGCCGCTGGCGGCCTGCCGCAGGAGCAACGCCGCAAGGCTATCCTTTATGGCCTGATCGCCGCCGTCGCGCTGCGCATCGGCTTTGCCCTGATCACCGTGCAGCTGCTGGCCGTCATCGGCCTGCTGCTGGCCGGCGGCGTGCTGCTGCTCTGGGTCTGCTGGAAGATGTGGCGCGAGATGGCCGACACCGCCTCCCATGGCGAGGAACAGGCCCAGGCCGCCCTCGACGACGACCCGAACACCGTGCCGAAGGTCAAGCCGGCCAAATCCTTCAAGTCGGCCTTCATCCAGATCCTTATCGCCGACGTCTCGATGAGCCTGGACAACGTCCTCGCCGTCGCCGGCGCCGCCCGTGAGCACCCGGGCATCATGGTCTTCGGCCTGCTGCTCAGCATCGCCCTGATGGGCATCGCGGCCACCTGGATCGCCAGGCTGCTGCACAAGCACCGCTGGATCGGCTACGTCGGCCTGGCCATCGTGCTCTACGTCGCCGTGCACATGATCTGGGAAGGCCACCGCGAGGTGGTGGCGCGGACCGACAACGAAGCGGCTTACAACGCGGTTGTCCCGGGCTTCATGGACATCACCCCGGCCGACGCCGCCAAATACCGGCAGGAAACGCCGGCCAAGGCTCATTGATCCTCCGCCCGCTGCGGAGCGCGGATCGGCGCCGTCGCTAACCTTCCACGGCCGGCGCCCGATAATCCGAGGACACTATATAGATTTTCGAGCAACGACCGGCTCCGCACCCACGCAAATCGGCCATCGAAAATCTATATAGTGTCCTCGGATTATCGTCCCCTGACGGTGGGATTTCCCCCCTGGGTTTCGGCCGACGTCCCCGCCCGCGCCTTCGGCTCCACGCTCCCCGGCGCCGGCGCGGTCAGCATGGCGAACGCCAGCGCCAGCGAAGCCACCGCCAGCAACGCCCCAGCACCGATCGCCGCCCAGGTCGAATCCTTTGGCATCGGCGCTTTCAGCAGCCCCCGCGCATAGGCGATCGCCTCGGGCTCGATGACAGTGGGGGCGGAATCGGACGCGGCCATGCCCGATCATCGGGCCTGAGCATCAAACCGCAAGGCGCCCCGTTCCCCTGCCCGGTCATCCCCGCTAGAACCAGCCCATGATCCTGGTGATCGATAACTACGACAGCTTCACCTACAACCTCGTCCATTACCTGAACGAGCTTGGGGCCCAGACGCTTGTCCGGCGCAACGATGCGCTGACCGTGCAGGAGGCGCTTGGCCTTCGCCCGGCCGCCATCCTGCTGTCGCCCGGTCCCAAGGCCCCGGCCCAGGCCGGCATCTGCCTGCCGCTGCTGCGCGGCGCCCCGGACGACCTGCCGATCTTCGGCGTCTGCCTCGGCCACCAGGCCATGGGCGAGGCCTATGGCGGCGACGTCATCCGCGCCAAGGCCATCATGCACGGCAAGACCAGTCCGATACTGCATGAGGGGGCCAGCGTCTTCAAAGGCCTGCCCAGCCCCTTCACCGCCACCCGCTACCACAGCCTGGCCGTCGACCGCGCCACCCTGCCGGAAGACCTGGTGGTCACCGCCTGGACCGACGACGGCGAGATCATGGGCCTGGCCCACAGGACGCGCCCGGTGCACGGCGTGCAGTTCCACCCCGAATCCATCGCCACCGATTGCGGCCACCAGCTGCTGGGTAATTTCCTCGACCTGGCCAATGTGCCCAGGACAGCCGTGGTCTAGATCATGTCCGACGCCTTCAAGCCCCTCCTCGCCCGCCTGGCGGACGGCCAGACCCTGTCGGAAGACGACGCCGAGGCCTTCTTCGCCGCCTGCCTGCGCGGCGAGCCGACGGCGGCGCAGATCGCCGCCGCCGTCACCGCCATCCGCCTGCGCGGCGAGACGGTGGGCGAGCTGACCGCCTGCGCCCGCGCCATGCGCCGGGCCGCCGTCACCCTCGACCACCCCTATGAGGTGGTCGATACCTGCGGCACCGGCGGCGACGGCCTGCACACCTTCAACATCTCCACGGCCAGCGCCCTGGTCGCGGCCGGCGGCGGGCTGAAGATCGCCAAGCATGGCACCCGGGCGCTCAGCTCCAAGTCAGGCTCCTCGGACGTGCTGGCCGCCCTGGGGGTCAAGATCGATGCCGGCCTCGAGCAACAGCGCCGCGCGCTCGACGACGCCAACATCTGCTTCCTGTTCGCCCCGGCTCACCACGGCGCGATGCGCCACGTCCTGCCGATCCGCGCCGAACTCGGCTTCCGCACCATCTTCAACCTGCTCGGCCCCTTATCGAACCCGGCCGGCGCCAAACGCCAGGTGCTCGGCGTCTACGACCCCAGACTGCTGGAACCCCTGGCCCGTGTGCTTGGCGCGCTGGGCGCCGAGCGGGCCTGGACCGTGCACGGCTCGGGCATGGATGAGATGACCGTGACGGGCCCCACCATGGTCTGCGAATGGCGCGATGGCGGGGTGCGCAACTTCAACATCACCCCGGACGCCGTCGGCCTGCAGAAGCACAGCCTCGACCAGCTGACCGGCGGCACGCCCGAGGTCAACGCCGCCGCTCTGACCCGCTTGCTGGACGGCGAAGCCGGCGCCTACCGCGACGTGGTCCTGCTCAACGCCGCCGCGGCCTTCCTGATCGGCGACAAGGTCGAGACCCTGCGCGAGGGGGTCGAGCTGGCCGCCGCCGTCATCGACGACGGCCGCGCCAAGGCGGCCCTGGCCGGCCTGGTCGCCGCCACCCACAGCTGATGGCCGATATCCTCAGCCATATCGCCGCCTACAAGCGGGAGGACGTCGCCGCCCGCAAAGCGGCGCGTCCGACCGTCGATCACTCTGGCGCTTCCGCCCCTCGCGGCTTCCGCAAGGCCCTCGAAGCAAAATCCGCCGATCGCCTCGCCCTGATCGCCGAGATCAAGAAGGCCTCCCCGTCCAAGGGCCTGATCCGCGCCGACTTCGACCCGCCGGCCCTGGCCCGCGCCTACGAAGCCGGCGGCGCCGCCTGCCTCTCTGTCCTCACCGATGGCCCGAGTTTCCAGGGCGACGACAGCTATCTGGCCGTCGCCCGCGCCGAGGTCTCTCTCCCCTGCATCCGCAAGGACTTTCTGGTCGACCCCTGGCAGGTCGCCGAAAGCCGCGCCCTGGGGGCCGACGCCATCCTGGTCATCATGGCCATGATCGACGACGCCCTCGCCGTCGACCTCATGGCCGAGGCTGGCCGCCACGGCATGGACGCCCTGGTCGAGGTCCATGACGAAGCCGAACGCGACCGCGCCCTGGCCCTTGGCGCCACCCTGCTCGGCGTCAACAACCGCGACCTGCGCAGCTTCGTCGTCGACCTGGCCGTCACTGAACGCCTTAGCGCGGGCCTCCCCGCCGACATCCTCCTGGTCACCGAGAGCGGCGTCTTCACCGCCGCCGACGCCGCTCGCATGGCCGCCGCCGGAGCCCGCGCCATGCTGGTCGGCGAAAGTCTGATGCGTCAGGACGACGTCACCGCAGCAACCCGGGCGCTACTGGCTTAGCCGGCCCAACGCCGGGCGGTACCGTGGTCAGCGCCGGACTTCCTGCCCTGCGGCGCTAACCACAGTGAACAGCTCTTCGACCGAGTAGGGCTTCTTGAGCAGGGGAAAGTCGTGCTCACCGTCCTGTCCGGGGATGTGGCTGTAGCCGCTGGTCAGCACCACCGCCGTTCCGGGCCAACGCGCCTTGACCGTCCGCCCGAGCTGAACTCCGTTCATGCCGGGCATGATCACGTCAGAAAAGATGAGGTCGAAACTCGCATCGTCCCGTTCGAGGCGCGAGAGGGCTTCGGCCGCGCTGCCGACGCACTGCGTTTCATATCCCAGGTCGGACAGCAGCTGGGCGGCGAACTCGCCGACCTGCGGGTTGTCGTCGACGACGAGAATTCGGCCGCGGGGACTGGTGGCGCGATGCTCTGGACGGTCGGAGCCTGGAACGTCGATCGGGGCCGCGACGGCGGGAAGCAGGATGGTGAAGGTAGTGCCGACTCCCAGGCTGCTCTGGACCTCGATCTCGCCACCCGACTGCTTGACGAAGCCGTAGACCTGACTGAGACCCAGGCCGGTTCCCTTGCCGACCTCCTTGGTGGTGAAAAAGGGCTCGAACACCCGCTCCGCCAGCTCCGGCGGTATACCGACGCCGGTGTCGGAAACCAACATGGCGACGAAGCCGGGGTCCGACAGTGCGCCTTTCGCGGCCGCGGGCCGCGGGGCCGGGCTGACATGAATGGTCAGCCTTCCCTCGCCGTCCATGGCGTCGCGGGCGTTGACGGCCAGGTTCACTAGCAAGGTTTCGAACTGGCCCGGATCGGCGCTGACGAAGCAGCTGCCCTGCACCGCGTCGATAACAAGCTCGATGCGCGACCCAAGCAAGGTCCGCAACATTTCGCCAATACGTTCGACCCGCTCGGCCGCATCAAAGACCTCAGCCTGTAGCGCCTGGCGCCTGGAGAACGACAGGAGCTGTCCGGTGAGTTTGGCGGCCCGGTCGGCAGTGTCGGATATGGCGTCAACGTAGCGCCTCTGGCGGTCGGCGGGCAGGTCGCGCTTGCGGAGGAGGTCGGCGGAAGACCGGATCACGGTGAGAAGATTGTTGAAGTCGTGGGCGATGCCACCGGTCAGCTGCCCGACCGCTTCCATCTTCTGGGCCTGCCGCAGGGCGTCGCGAGCCTGATCCAACTCCGCCTGTCGACGCACTCGGTCGGTGACGTCGTAGACGAACTGGTAAGCGCCGATTTGTTCGCCCTCGGCGTCGCGCAGGACGTTGAACTTGATCTCGTAATAGGGGCGATCTCGGTTCGGATCGCCGAACGCGTCGACAAGGGTAGACGCCTCGCCCTTCAGGGCCGAATCCCAGCCGTCGCGCACCTGAGCTTGTTGCTCGGGCTGGTCCGCAAGGAGAAGAAGGATATTGTCGCCGACCCGTTCCCTCACCCCATAGATGCGCTCAAACTCATCCATATGCGCCTTGTTCGCCGCCAGGATGTTGTACTCCCGGTCGAGGACCAGGATCAGCGCATCGGTGGTCTCGACCACATCGGCCAGGAGTTTTCGCTCCCTGAGCCCGTCCCGGACCCTCTGCTCGAGGCTGTCGTTGAGCTCCCGCAAGGCCTGCTCGGCGGAAAACCGCGCGGTGTCGTCCCGCAGGGTCAGAATAGCGCCGCTCCGGCGGCCCCTGGCGTCGGTGAGGGGTTGGGCGTTGCCGATCGCGATGACCTGACTTCCATCGGGCCTCTTGATCCGCCAGCGCGCTTCAGTGACGACTTCGCCGCCAGCAACGGCCCGGGCCAGCGGCAGCTCGTGCGGCGGGTATGGCTCTCCGGCTTCCGTATAGAGGTGGTAGGCTTGGCTGTAGTCCTCCGGACCGATGTCGAGGCGCCGCACTCCGTGCAGCCGCGTGGCCGCCTCATTGACGTAGGTGATCCGACCGGTTTCGTCGGCGATCACCACACCTTCTTCCAGTTGGTTGAGGACGGTCGCCTGCTCGGCCCGCAGGGCGCTGACCTCGCGCTCCGCGTCCACCTGTCCGCTGATGTCGGTATTGGATCCAAACCAGTAGATCACCTCCCCCGAGGCGCTCCTGTAGGGCTGCACCAGCGTCAGGAAGGGTCGAAAGACGCCGTCCTCCCCCCGCAGCGGAAAGACCATCTTGAACGGCTCGCCTGTCGCGATGGACTGCGTCCAGGCTTCGAGTACGGCGCTGAGGTGATCAGAGTGGTGCACAGACTGCCAGCCCCAGCCCTCCATCTGCTCCGGCGTCGTCCCGGTGTAGTCGTACCAGCGCCGATTATACCAGGTGATGAAACCGTCAGCCCGGGCCATCCAGCAAAGCGTTGGAAGGTTCTCCGCCAGAAGGCGAAAGGCTGCGTCGTTTGAAAAATCGGTGGCCGGGCCTGAGGGCGCGGTGGCGGTAAGCGGGGCACGCGTGTCGTTCATGAAACCGAGCCGTCTCCAGCGCACCAGCGTGAGGCTAGGATAGCTGAACCGTTGATCTTGGCTAGGCGCGCCACGATGCGCATGCTCCGGGATGTCGCGGCGCCGACAGGCCAAGCGACCGACCTTTCGAATTATTCCGCATTTCGCGCGCGCGGGCAAAACAACCCGACTGACCTCCGGTGCAGCGATTGACAGGTTCGATATCCGCTTTGAGCCGCCATCTCGGTTAACTTGACAGAAAGAAAGAACACCTAGAGAACATCATCATCGTTTGCGATTTGTTCCCCAACAGTCGCGCCTCGGAGAGCCTGACAATGCTGACCCGCAAGCAGCACGAACTTCTGATGTTCATCCATGAGCGCATCAAGGAATCCGGCGTCTCGCCCTCCTTCGACGAGATGAAGGACGCGCTCGACCTGGCCTCCAAGTCAGGCATCCACCGCCTGATCACCGCGCTGGAAGAGCGCGGGTTCCTGCGCCGCCTGGCCCACCGGGCCCGGGCCCTGGAGGTGGTCAAGCTGCCGCAACAGGCCACTACATCCGCCCCGGCCGGCGGCCGCCAGGCTTTCAAGCCGCAGGTGGTCGAGGGCTCCCGCGCCGGGATGAGCACGCCCGAGCCGGCCAACGATGTGCGTGAACTCTCCATTCTCGGCCGTATCGCCGCCGGTGTGCCCATCGAGGCCATCCAGCACGAGCGCGACAAGCTGCTGGTGCCCGAGGCCATGCTCGGGGCTGGCGAACACTACGTCCTGGAGGTCGAAGGCGACTCGATGATCGAGGCCGGCATTCTTAACGGCGACTACGTCGTCATCCGCCGCACCGACCAGGCCACCAGCGGCGAGATCGTCGTCGCCCTGGTCGAGGGCGAGACCGCCACCCTGAAGCGCCTGCGGCGCAAGGGAGCATCCATCGCCCTGGAGGCAGCCAACCCCAAGTACCAGACCCAGATCTACGGCCCCGACCAGGTCGCCGTGCAGGGCAAGCTGGTCGGCCTCATCCGCCGCTATCACTGATCGTCCAGGGCCTTTGCCCCCTCAGGGGCTGGGCCCAGACGATCCGCCAACCCTTACCCTCGCGGTAGAGTTCGGCGGAGCCGCCTTCCCGGAAGTCGGCGGCGCTCAAGATCAGGTCGGACTGGCAGCCTTGCGGAGCCTCCGACCGGAACACCACAACCCTGGCCCGGCATAGCTCGGCCAGGGTTTCCGGATCCGGGACCCGGCGCTGGTTCCAATGGGCGATGTCGCCGAGGCACCGGCGACGGTTGCAATCGAACAGCTCGGGGGACGCTGCATCGTCAAGGGTCAGGCCTCGACGCCGCGACCAGACTTCAAGGGCGAAGCGCCGGCTTTCTGGCCGCGCCGCAATGGCTTGCTCGCCGCGCCGCATGGCCAGGGCTGAGCCGTCGGACGCGATCCAGAGGTCCGGCGATGTCGGGCGCGGCCAGAGGGCGACTGTCAGCGCCAGCGGGATGCCCAGCCAGCGCAGGCGGCCCTGCCAGAGGCAGAGGATGAGGATGCCAAGGAATGCCACTGGCAAGGTCCAGGCCGGGCCGCTGGCGACCGTAACCTGAGCGCCGGGTGTCTGGGCTGTCCGGGCCGCGATGGTCAGCATCAGGTCGATCGACCAGCCGGCGACGTTCAAGAACGGCCCGCCGAGACCGAGAGGCTCCAAGGCTGCGCCGATGGCCAGGAAGGGCATCATCACGAAGCTGGAGATCGGGGCGACCAGGAGGTTGGCGACCAGGCCGTAGGAGGCGACGCGATTGAAATGATGCATGGCGAACGGCCCCGTCGCCAGACCCGCCACCAAGCTCATGGCGATGCTGGCGACGATCCAGACGCCCACCGCCTGTGGCCAGCGGATCCACCAAGGCGTCGAAATCTCCTTCACCGGCCTTGGCAGCAGTTCGACCAGCGCCACCAGGGCCGCGGTGGCGGCAAAGCTCATCTGGAATCCAGGCTCGGTCGCCGCTTCGGGGTAGAGGACGAGAATGACGATGGCCGCCACGGCCAAGGCGTCCAGACTGATCGCGCGCCGGTCGAAGAGGATGGCGAGGAAGGCGACGCCCGCTGTGATCGCCGCCCGCACCGCCGGCGAGGGCGCGCCGGAAAGGACGAGGTAGGTCCCGACGGCGGCAATGCCAAGCAGGGCGGCCGTCTTCTTGCCGTCGATCCGGAGGGCTAGCCATGGCCAGGCGGCGATCAGGAGCCGCGCCAGAGCGAAGGCAAAGCCGCCGACGATAGCCATGTGCAGGCCGGAAATGGAGATGATGTGCGCCAATCCCGAGGCCCGCATGGCGTCGGTCTGTTCCCGAGTGATCCAGGCCTCATGACCCGTGACCATGGCCGCGCCGAGCCCGCCGGATCGCTCCCCCATCTGTTCGACGATGCGCCGCGCCAGGCTCCAGCGCATGGCGTTGAGGGCCATGGCCCAGCGCAGCGCCAGCGGCGGGTCCGCCAGGGCGATGACCTGCGGCTCCGACACCGAGAACCCGACCCCGCCCACGCGATCAAACCAGGCATCGCGGGCGAAGTCATAGGAGCCCGGGCTGGAGGGCGGCGGCGGTGGCCCGAGCCCGGCCCGCAAGCGCACGGCCTGGCCGGGCCCGACCACCGCGCCCCGATCGACCGTCAACCGGACCCGGTAGGGCAGCTGCGCCTGCTCCAGCCCCTCGATCCGGGTCGGGGCGATCAACAGCCGCCCGCCGCTCGATCCTGGGCTGGCGACATCCAGCACCCAGCCTTCGACGATGGTCGGCTTGTCGAAGTTTGGCGCGACCGGAGCCCGCACCATCTCGGTCCTGACCTTGCCCGCCACGCCGCCGAGCACAGCGAGCGCCGCCAGTCCCGCGATCAGCGCCCAGCCGCCACCGTGAGTCAGCCGGCGAACGGTCCAGGCGCCGGCAACCGCCAAGACCCCCAAGACCAGACCCAGCCAGAGCGACGGCTCGGCCTTCAGCCCCATGTATCCGGCCGCGCCAAACCCGAAGACCACCGGCGCCCACAGCCGCCACCTGTCCCGCTGGGCCACAACCTCTTCGAGCAGGGTGGGACCGCCCCGAATCCATGTGCTAAGACGCGCGCCCAATCGAGCGGTCCGAGATCCGATGTCCTCCCCTATCCCCGTCGTCACACGGTTCGCCCCCTCGCCTACCGGCTCACTCCACATTGGAGGGGCAAGGACGGCGTTATTCAACTCCCTGTTTGCTCGGCACACCGGTGGCCGTTTCCTGCTGCGCATCGAAGACACCGACCGTGAACGTTCGACCGAGGCCAATGTCCAGGTCATCCTCGACGGCCTGCGCTGGCTGGGCCTGGAGTGGGACGACGAGCCCATCTTCCAGTTCGCCCGCGCCGACCGCCACCGCCAGGCCGTGCAACAGCTGATCGACAGCGGCGCCGCCTACCGCTGCTGGCTGGCCGGCGACGAGCTGACCGCCGCCAAGGATGCCGCCCGCGCCGCCGGCCATGCCCTGCGCTCGCCCTGGCGCGACAAGACCCCGACCGCCGCCGACCTGACCGCGCCGCACGTCATCCGCTTCAAGGGTCCCAGGAACGGCGACGTCGTCGTCCGTGACCTGGTGCAGGGCGAGGTCACCTTCCGCAACCGCGACCTCGACGACCTGATCGTGCTGCGCTCCGACGGCGTGCCGACCTACAATCTGGCGGTCATCGTCGACGACCACGACATGGGCGTCACCCACGTCATCCGCGGCGACGACCACCTCAACAACGCCGCCCGCCAGACCCTGATGTACCAGGCTCTGGGCTGGGAGGTTCCGGCCTTCGCCCATGTGCCCATGATCAACGGCGAGGACGGCGCCAAGCTCTCCAAACGCCACGGCGCCCAGGCGGTCGGCGAGTTCGCCGACATGGGCTATCTGCCCGAAGCCCTGCGCAACTACCTGGTCCGGCTAGGCTGGAGCCACGGCGACGACGAACTGTTCAGCGACGACCAGGCCGCCGAGTGGTTCGATGTCGCGGATGTGAACAAGGCCGCCGCCCGCCTCGACTGGGCCAAGTTGAACCACGTCAACGCCCACTACATCAAACTGGCCGACGACAGCCGCCTGGCCGGTCTCGTCGCGGAGGTCTTCGTTCGGCGACAGACGCCGCTCAGCGCGCCGCAGATCACCCGCCTGGAGGGTGCCATGCCGGGCCTCAAGGATCGCGGCAAGACCCTTCTGGAGCTGGCCGATCAGGCCCTCTTCCTGTTTGCCCAACGCCCTGTTTCCATTGATGAAAAGACCCGCGGCCTGCTGACGGACGAGACCGCCGCGCGCCTGCGCCGTCTCGCCGACGCCATCGCGAAACAGAACGACTGGTCGGCCGAGGCGCTCGCCGCCTGGCTCAAGGCCTTCGCCGAATCCGAAGGCGTTGGCTTTGGCAAGATCGGCCCACCGCTGCGCGGCATCGTCAGTGGCGGCCACCCCTCTCCCGACATGGGCATTACCCTCAGCGTCCTCGGCAAGGTCGAGACCCTTAGCCGCATCGAGGATGCGCTTTCGCGGGCCAAATGAGGCGCTATAAGGCGAGCCGAACGAACGTTTATCTACCCTCTTGAAAGGATCGGGCCGCATGGCTGACAAGGCGACGCTGACCATCGGTGACCAGAGCTTCGACCTGCCGATTATCAAGGGGACCACGGGTCCCGACGTGATGGACGTGCGCAAGTTCTACGCGGACTCCGACCTCTTCACCTTTGACCCCGGCTTCACCTCGACGGCCAGCTGCGAGAGCAAGATCACCTTCATCGACGGTGACGCAGGCATCTTGCTGCACCGGGGCTACCCGATCGACCAACTGGCCGAGAAGTCGAGCTTCCTGGAGGTCTGCTACCTGCTCCTGCACGGCGAGCTGCCTAGCGCCGCCGAGTTCGAGACCTTCGACCACAACATCACCTACCACACGATGTTGCACGCCCAGTTCGACCGCTTCTTCGAAGGCTTCCGCCGCGACGCCCACCCGATGGCGATCATGACCGGCGCGGTCGGCGCCCTGTCGGCCTTCTATGCCGACAGCATCAACGTCGACGACGCCCGCGAGCGTGAAATCAGCGCCCATCGCCTGATCGCCAAGATGCCGACCATCGCGGCGCGGGCCTTCAAGTACCACATGGGCCAGCCCTTCGTGTCGCCGCGCAACAACCTCTCCTATTCGGAGAACTTCCTGCGCATGTGTTTCGCGGTGCCGGCCGAGGACTGGGTTCCCAATCCAATCCTGACCCGGGCCATGGACCGCATCTTCATCCTCCACGCCGATCACGAGCAGAACGCCTCGACCTCGACGGTGCGCCTGGCCGGCAGTTCGGGCGCACACCCTTTCGCCTGTATCGCCGCTGGCATCGCCTGCCTCTGGGGCCCCAGCCATGGCGGCGCCAACCAGGAGGCGTTGGAAATGCTTGAAGAGATCGGGACGGTCGACAAGATCCCCGAGTTCATCGAGGGGGTGAAGGCCCGCAAGTACAAGCTGATGGGCTTCGGCCACCGCGTGTACAAGAACTTCGACCCCCGGGCGACCATGATGCAGAAGACCTGCCATGAGGTGCTCGGCGAGCTGGGCATCAACGACCCGCTGCTGGAAGTGGCCATGGAGCTGGAGAAGATCGCCCTCTCCGACCCCTACTTCATCGAGCGCAAGTTGTACCCGAACATCGACTTCTATTCGGGCATCACCCTGCGGGCGATGGGCTTCCCGTCGAAGATGTTCACCGTGCTGTTCGCCCTGGCGCGCACCGTTGGCTGGATCAGCCAGTGGAAAGAAATGTTCGAGGATCCGGCCCGCAAGATCGGCCGCCCGCGCCAGCTCTACACCGGCGCCACCCAGCGCGACTACGTCGCCATCGACAAGCGCTAGTTCATGGACGGCGCGGTGCGGATCGACCCCATCGCGCCGGACCAACTGCCGACCCTCCTGCCGGCGCTGAGTGAGATCCTGATCAAAACCGTGGCCCTGGGAGCCAGTGTTGGCTTCCTGGCTCCAATATCCCTGGATGAGGCACAGGCCTTCTGGGGCAAGATCGGTGAGGCTCTGGAGAGCGGCGAGCGGCTGATGTGGGGCGCTTGGAGCGGGGACAGCCTGGTCGGAACGGTGCAGATCGTCGTCGGTATGCCGGGCAACCAGCAGCACCGGGTCGATCTGGTGAAACTGATGACCCATCCCGCCCAACGCGGCGGCGGCATCGGCGCCGCCCTGACGAGCGCAGCGGAGGCTGAGGCGGCCCGGCTGGGCAAAACCCTGATCGTGCTGGATACGGTGGCCGACAACCCGGCCCAGCGGCTGTACGAGCGGCTCGGCTACACGGCCGCCGGGGTGATCCCAGACTACGCGCGATCCAGCGCCGGCCCGCTGGAGCCCACCTGCATCATGTTCAAGCAGATCGCTCCGCAAACACCTTGAGCACCGTCTCGGCGGCCCTGTCGGCCGGATCGCCATCGGGACGGCCCATCTTGGCAACCGCCTGAAACTGGGCCGCGATCTGGCCACGGCGCAGACCCTCGGAGTCGAGTCGTTCGGCTATGGCCGAGGCCAGCAACGGGCCGTTGCAGTCGTTCTGCAGCAGCTCCGGCGCCACGGCCTCCTGGGCAGCGATATTGAACATCGTCACCCACGGCGACTTGAAGACCAGCATGGCGAGCCGATAGCTGACCGGCCCCAGCCGGTAGGCCACGACCATGGGACAGCCGGCCAGGGCCAGTTCGGTGGTCACCGTGCCGCTGCAGGCCAGCGCCACCGTGCCGGCGGCGAAGGCGTCGTCCTTCAAGGTGGCGTCCTCGATGACATGCACGGGGAACGGCCAGGCCGCGACGCGGTCCCTGACCATTTTGGCCACCGTCGCGGCCAGCGGCATGACCACCTGCAGGTTCGGCCGGTCGGCCTTCAGGCGCAGGACAGCGTCCTCGAAGGGCGGGAAGATGTGTTTGATCTCGGCCGGGCGGCTGCCGGGCAGGACCAGCAGGATGGGATCGGTCGGCCCAGCCTCGATGTGGGCGCGCAGGCGGTTCGGATCAGCGGCGGAGAAGTCGCGGATCAGAGTGGGATTGCCGACGATGGTCACCGGCAGGCCTTCGCGCTCGAACCAGGGGGCGTCAAAGCCGTGAATCGACAGCAGGTGATCGACGGATCTCGCCAGGGTCTTCGCCCTGCTCGGTCGGCTGGCCCAGACCTGCGGCCCGACGTATTTCACCAGCGGCAGTTTGGGGTCGAGTTTGCGCAAGGCGTGGGCGACGCGCAGGGTGAAGCCCCAGCTGTCGATCAGCACGGCGATGTCGGGCTTCTCACGGGCCGCCAGGGCGGCGGTCTCGGCCACCCGACGCCGGACCATCGGCAGGGCCCGGACGCCCTCGATGATACCAAGGATGCTAAGCTGGGCGATGTCGAACGGACTTTGAACGCCCTGTTCGGCCATCTTCTCCCCGCCGACCCCGACAAAGCGGACGCCATCGCCCAGTCGGACCCTCAAGGCCCGCGCCAACCCGGCGCCGAGCGAATCGCCGGAGGCCTCGGCGGCGACCAGCATCACAGTGAGGGGCCTGCTCACCGGGCCTTGTGCTCGACGCCGAGCACAAACAGCCCGAACTCGTCGGCGGTGGCGATTACGGCCTCGCGGTCAACGATCAGCAGCCGGCCCGCCTCCCCCACCACACCGGCCAGCCCGGCCTTGGCCGCGCCGCGAATGGTTGCGACACCGATGGTCGGCAAATCGACGCGTAGCTCTTGAATCGGTTTGGGGGCCTTGGCGATGACCCCCTTGAACGCGCCCGGCACACCCCGCAGGACGGCGGGCAGGTCGGCGACCCTGCGCAGCATGGAGTCCGTGCCTTCCTGAGCCTCTACGGCCAGCACCAGACCATTGCAGACCACCGCCCCCTGGCCGACGTCAAGACGCCCGATCTCGCGAGCCACCTCCAGCGCACGCTCGATGTCCGCCTTGTGCTCGGCGCCCGGACCGTGTTTGCCGAGCAGGCCAAGCGGCAGGGTCATTGCCCCAACCGCCTCATGCACGCCCTCGATTGCGAACCCTTCCTTGGCGAACTCCTCAAGAATTCGCCGCAGCAAGGCGTCATCACCGTGGCGGGCGGCGGCGATGATGCCCGGCAGGGCGGCCACCCCGCGCATGTCAGGCTTCAGAGCTGAGAAATCGGGCCGCGCCACGACGCCGGCGAAGCAGACGGTTTCGCAGTTCTCGCGTTTGAGCGCCTTGAAGGTCTTGCCGAGCTCGGCCAGGCCGACCTCTTCCGACGGATGGCCAAGGGTGGCGTTGTCGGCGATGCCGCGCAGCCGGATGACAAAATAGGGCCGCCCGGCCTTGCGGCAGTGGTCGGCGATCTCGGCTGGCAGGCCACCGGCCCCGGCGATCAGTCCCAGCTTCTTCAAGGTCTCTAAGTCTCTCGGCGGGGCAGGCAGAGGGCGCGATTGGCGTCGACGCGAATGAAATCGAGGATTTCCACGACTTCGGGGATGTCGGAGTAGCTTTGGGCCACGTCCTCAAGCCGCTCCTGGAAGGTGCCCTCGTCGGCAAAAAGCAGGCGATAGGCGGCGCGCATGGCGTTGATCCTCTCCCGATCGAAACCGCGCCGCTTGAGGCCGATCAGGTTAAGCCCCTCCAGGTGGGCATGATTGCCCCATACCGAGCCGTAGGGGATGACATCCTTGGTAACGATGCCGCCGCCGCCGATGAAGGCCGACCGGCCGATCCGGCTGAACTGATGCACCGCCGCCAATCCGCCGAGGAAGACGAAGTCGGCCACCTCCGCGTGACCCCCGATGGCGACGCTGGGGGCCAGGGTCACCCGGTTGCCGATCACCGCGTCGTGGCCGACGTGAACGCTGACCATGAACAGGCAGTCGTCTCCCACCCTGGTCACGCCATGGCCCATCACCGTGCCGGTGTGGATCGAGACGCTCTCCCGGAAGATATTGCGGGCGCCGATATCCAGACGCGTCGGCTCGCCCTTGTGGCCCAGATGCTGTGGCGATCCGCCCAGGCTGACGTAGGGATGCAGAACGCAATCCTCGCCCAGCGTCGTAACCCCCTCCAGCACCACATGACTGCGCAGCTTGCAGCCGCGCCCCAGGGTGACGTCAGGCCCAACCATGCAGAAGGGGCCAATCTCGACCGCCTCGCCCAGCCGGGCGCCGGGATCGACGATGGCGGTGGGGTGAACCGTTGTCATTTGATGACGTCGGCCGACATGGCGGTGAATTCGGCCTCGGCGCAGACCTTGCCGTTCACCAGCGCCTTGCCCTTGAATTTGAAGATATCGCCCCGTGCGCGTGTCACCTCGACATGCATGCGCAGGACGTCGCCAGGACGAACTGGGCTGCGAAAACGCACCCCGTCGATGGACATGAAGTAGATGACCTTCCCCGCGATATCGATCTCGAGGGACTTGGACATCATGATCGCGCCGGTCTGGCCCAAGGCTTCAACGATCAGCACGCCAGGCATCACGGGATGACCCGGGAAATGTCCCTGGAAGAAGGGCTCGTTGAAGGTCACACACTTGATGCCGACGATCGACTGGCTGGGGAGAAACTCCTCGCATCGGTCGACCAGCAGGAAGGGATAGCGGTGCGGGAGCCGGGAGAGAATCTCGGAGATATCGATGTCGCCGCCAGGCGCTGTCTGATCCGTACTCATGGTTTGGTGATCCCCTTCCGGCGGGCAGCGTTAGCGAGCCAGGCCGTCTCCCTCAAAAACTCTCTCAGCGGACGACCAGGATATCCGCTCCATATCTCGCCGGCTGGAACGTCGCGAATGACGCCGGCCCCCCCCCCGATACTCGCCCCGTCGCCAACCACCACATGATCGGCGACGCCGGACCGGCCGCCGAATGCCACCCCATCGCCAATCACGGCGCTGCCAGCCACCCCGACATAGCCAGCCAACACACAGTTTCGGCCGATGCGGGCGTTGTGAGCAATATGGACGAGATTGTCGATCTTGGTGTTTTCGCCGACGACCGTGTCCTCGTAGGCGCCGCGGTCAATACAGCTGTGGGCGCCGATGGTGACACTGTCCTGAATGATCACACGCCCCATCTGCGGCACGTCAACAACGCCGGCGGGACCGACGGCGGCGCCGAACCCCGGTTCACCGATGACGGCTCCGGCATGAATGCAAACATGGTCGCCGATGAGGGCGAATCCGACCACGGCACGGGCACCGATCCGGCAGTGGCGCCCGACGGAGACGCCCGGGCCGATGACCGCTCCGGATCCCAGGTGAGTGCCCTCGCCGATACGCGCGCCGGGACCGATGACGACGCCGGGCCCAATGACCACATCGGCCTCGACCACGGCGGTCGGATCGATCCAGTCGTTGGCGGCCGGTTGCAGGATGGGTCGGCAGAGGGCGCCCGCCGCCTGCGCCCAGGCGGCCTGCGGAAGGCGTGTTTCCAGGGCGATGCAGCCGTCAGGAACCTGGTCCGCCAGGGCCGATGGCACGAAACAGGCGCCGGCGGCGGTGGCCTGCAGTTCGGCAAGCCGTTTGCGGTCAGTGGCGAAGGCGATGGCGCTGGGACCCGCCCGGTTAAGCGGTGCGGCGCCCGTGATCATCAGGTCACCCGGACTGGAAACGATCCGAGCCCCGGTCAGGATGGCCAGCGCGGAAAGGGTGAGAGGCTCCAGAGCCTCAAAGAAACGGGGGTCGGGCATCAATTCCTCGAACCCGACCCCTGACTCTCAGGTTCGTCGGCTTATTTGGGCTTCGGCTTCGGCGCGGCCGGGGCGGGCGGTGCGGTAGCGGGCGCCGGGAGCTTTCCCAACACCTTGTACGCCACCGGGACATTCTGGCCCTTGGCGTTGGCCGCTGCAACCACGGCCGGGGTGATGTCCATGGCCGGGTTGTAGAGCACGGCCGAGCTTTCCGGCAGCAGGATGGCGCACTGCTTGGCCTGGAAGGCCTGGACGACCAGCGGGTCCATCATCCGCGAGAAGGCGCCCAGCGCCTCGTTGCGGGTGCGCTCCAGTTCGGCTTGACGCAGATTCAAGCGGCCTTCCAGGTTGGCGCCTTCCGAATCGAGGTCCAGCTTGGTCTTGTTGAGGGCAAGGCCATCGGCGTCCGGCTTGCGGGCGTCTTCGGCGAACTTCTTCTGCTTGGCCTGCAGGGCATTCGAAGCGTTGGTCAACTCGTAGTTGACGTTGTTCTTCATCGTATTGAGGTTGGCCAGCAGCCCCTTGCCGGCGTTGGAACCCTCAAGCGCCAGGCCGATATTCCAGACGCAGACGCCGGGGACGGGCGGGCCATAGGTGATGGGCAGTTGGGCTGGCTTGGCCGGGGCCTGGGCCGCCGCGGCGCCAGCAAAGGCCAGAACGGCGACCGCGCCGACCGCGAGTGACTTGATGTGCATGAGAGATCAGAACCTTGTGGAGGTGGAGAACCGGAACGTTTCGGTCTTGTCGTAGTCTTCTTTGGCCAAAACTTGGCTGAAGTCGAAACGAATCGGTCCCATCGGCGATCTCCAGAAGATTGAGAGCCCCGCCGTGGCCCGCAACGACAGGTCGTCCCTGATGTTCGGATCGAAAACCCCCGGCGTGGTCTGGCGATCGACATCGTCGAGCAGGCCCAGGGTGCCGATGTCTGTAAAAAGCGCCGCCTTGATGCCGTACTGTTCCGGCAGGAACGTCGGAACCGTCAGTTCGGCCGTACCGATGGCGAACAGCTTCCCGCCCAGGGCGTCACCGCGCTGGCCGGCCGTGTCGCGCGGTCCGATGCCGGCCGTCTCGAAGCCCCGGAAGTTGTTGCCGCCGCGGTAGAAGCGGTCGTTGATCCGGACCGTATCGCCGCGCCAACCGGTGGTGTAGCCAGCCGATCCCGTGGCGCTGAAGATGAAGTCCTTGTTGAAGCCATAGTACCAGCCACCCCCGGTTTCGGTGCGCAGGTAGTTCACATCGCCGCCGACACCAGCCAGGTCCTGCGACAATTCAACAAAGAAGCCGCGGGTCGGCTTCACCGGATCATTCCGGCGGTCGAGACGCACGGTGTAGCCGAGTGAGGAAGTAATGTTCGACCCGCGTTGGGCGCAGAGGTTGGACGAAACCGACCCTGCGGCGCAGAGCGAGTCAGCCACCTGCACGTCGTCGCTGCGCAGGACGTAGCGCAGGCCCATGGAGGCGTTCGAGGTCAGCGGAAAGCCGACGCGCAGGTTCATGCCCGTCGAGGAGGTGTCGAAGGCGGTCTGCTGGCTGAAATCGTAGCGATAAGTGTAGAGGTCGACCCCGGCCAGCAGGTCGCGGCCCAGGAAGCGCGGCTCGGTGAACGAGAAGTCGATCTGCTGGCGCAGCGAGCCGACCGAGACGCGCGCGCGCAGGTTCTGGCCCCGGCCGCGGAAGTTCCGCTCCGAAATGCCCAAGTCGATGATCAGCTGATCGACCGAGCTGTAGCCCGCGCTGAACGACAGTTCCCCGGTTGGTTGCTCTTCGACCTTGACCCGCAGGCCGGTGCGGTCCGGCGCGCTGCCGGCCACTTCCTCAATCGTGACGTCCTTGAAGTAGCCGAGACCGCGGATCTGGTTCTTGGACCGATCGACGTAAACGCGATTGTAGGCATCGCCCTCGGACACCAGCATTTCGCGGCGGATCACCGAGTCGAGGGTGCGGTTGTTGCCGACGATGTCGATGCGGTCGATGTAGACGCGCGGCCCTTCACGGACCGAGAACACCAGGTCGACCGTGCGGGTCTCGCGGTTGGGCACGTAGCGCGGGCGGACATCGACGAAGGCGAACCCGGCGGCGCCGGCCGCGAAGGTCAGGGCGTCGGTCGCCTGCTCGATCTTTTCATCCTGATAGAGCTCGCCGGCCCGGATGGGCAGCAGCTGCTCGAGCACCGTGCCGTCGAGCTTCTTCAGCTCGGTCTCGACGCTGATCTTGCCGAACTTGTACTTCACGCCCTCTTCGAGGGTGTAGGTAATCACGAAGCCGTTGCGGTTGGGGGCCAGTTCGGCCACCGCGGAGACGACCCGGAAATCGTAGTAGCCGCGGTTGCGATAGTGCTTGCGCAGCTGCTCCTTGTCGTACTCGAGGCGGTCCGGATCGTAATTGTCGTTGGTCGATAGGAATTTGTACCAGGCGGTTTCCTTGGTCACGACCACGTCGGCCAGGTCGCCGTCCGAGAACTGTTCGTTGCCCAGGAAGTTGACGTCGAGGACGCCGCTCTTGGGGCCCTCGTTGATTTCGAAGATCAGATCGACGCGCTTTTGCGGCAGCTCGACCACCTTGGGCGTCACGGTCGCCGAGATACGGCCCGAACGGCGGTAGAGTTCGATGATGCGCTGGACGTCGGACTGAACCTTGGCGCGGGTGAAGATGCCCCGCGGCCGGATGGTCAGCTCTTCCTTGATCTTGTCGTCCTTGACCGAGGAATTGCCCTCGAAGACCACCTTGTTGATGATCGGATTTTCGACCACTCGGACGTTCAGGTCGCCGCCCTGCAGGTCGATTTTCACATCGGCGAACAGTTCGGTGCGGAACAGGGTCTTCAGCGCCAGGTCGATTCGCTGCGAATCGACCGCTTCACCCGGTTGGATCGGGATGTAGGAAGCGATGGTCGAGGCTTCGATACGCTCGTTGCCGATGACGACGATGCGCTGCACCACGCCCTGTTGGGCCTGGGCGAAAGCGACCGCCGGCGTCATCAGGGCCGTCGATCCCATCAGCAGGGCCAGGCCCGTGAGGACGGCGGCGCCGTGGCGTCGAGAATGCATCATGAGGTCTGCCATCAAGGAAGCGAACGGGAAAGCGGGAGGGCTCACGAGAAGAGGCCGCCCAGGAAATTGAACACACGCAGCCGCTGGAGATCGTTCCAGGTGGCGAACAACATGAAACCGACGAGCAAGGCAAGACCAAGGCGGTATGAAACGGCCTGGATACGGACCGGAAGTGGCCTCCGGGCCACGGCTTCGTAGGCATAAAAGGCCAGGTGGCCGCCGTCCAGAACCGGGAGCGGCAGGAGGTTCATGAAGCCGACGCTGATCGACAGGTATGCGGTCAGGCTGAGCAGGTTTACGACCGCCGCCAAGAGGCCCCAGGCCGCATTCGGCGCGCCCTCGGCGCTCGCCTGGGCGACCTTGCCAGCCGTGTTGCCGATGCCCAGCAGGCTGCCGATCTGGTCGGCAGGAATCTTGCCGGTGATCACCTTACCCAGATAGGTGACAGTCAGCCTCAGAACGCGCCAAGTCCGGTCGACTCCGTTGGCGATCGCGGCGATCGGATTAAGGCGGCGGCGTTCGGTCCGCGCGTCGGAATGATTTTCGAGCCCCAGAATTCCAATCTTCATCCGACCGCTGATACGATCGTCGATCTCGGTCAGGACAGGGGTCGCGGTGAGGGTCACCGGCACGCCCTGGCGGTCGATGTCGATCACGACTTTCGATCCCGCGTGTGTGCGGGTGAAGCTCATCAAGTCCGTGAAACTTCGAATCGGTTCGCCGTTCATCCGCAGGATGAGGTCACGGTCCTGAATGCCGGCTACGGCAGCGGCTCCGGCCGGGTCCGCGATCCGCACCTTCGGCTCGACCCATTCCTCGCCGAAGGCCATGGACAGGGCAGCGAACAGCAGGATCGCCAGGATGAAGTTGGAAATCGGACCGGCAGCAGTGATGATCGCGCGCTGCCATAGGGGCTTGAACTGGAAGTAGCGGCCCACCGCCGCCTCGCCCTTGGTCTCGACGACGGCTTGGCGAAGCGCCGCCAGGTCGTCCTGATCCGGTACGCTGGCGGCGTTCTCGTCACCGGCGAACCGGACGTAGCCGCCCAACGGCAGCCAGCCGACGCGCCATTGCACGCCATACTTGTCGCGCCAGTGAATCATGGCCCGGCCAAAGCCGATGGAAAACTGGTCGATCTCGGTGTTGAACATCCGCGCCGCCCAGTAGTGGCCGAGTTCGTGCACGACCACGACGATCGACAGCACGAAGATGAGGGCGATCAGCGCGATGGGAATGAACTGGGCGACGGCCGACATAGCTTCCCCTACGCCGCGCGCGCGGCGGCGAGGCGGCCCACGACCTCGGTGGCCACGCGCCGGGCGCTGGCGTCGATGATCATGGCAGTCTCCAGTTCGTCGCCCCCCGGCTCGGCGCCCAGTTCCCATCCGCCGTTGAGGCGGTCGAGCGTGTCCTGGACAGACCCGGCAATATCAAGAAACCCGATACGGCGGTCAAGAAATGCGCCGACCGCCACCTCATTAGCCGCATTCATTGCGGCGGGGGCATGGCCGCCCATGCGCAGGGCCTCGCGGGCGATGGCAATGGCGGGAAATCGCCCCAGGTCCGGGGCCTCGAAAGTCAGCTGGCCAATGGTCGCCAGATCGAGCGGCGCGGCCGGCCAGGACAGGCGGTCCGGCCAGGCATAGGCGCAGGCGATCGGACTGCGCATGTCAGGCGGGCCCATCTGAGCCAGGGTTGATCCGTCCGTGTATTCGACCATGGAATGGATGATGGACTGCGGATGGACGACGATGTCGATCTGGTTCTCCGGGGTGGCGAACAAATAGCTGGCCTCCACCATCTCCAGGCCCTTGTTCATCATCGTCGCCGAATCGACGCTGATCTTGGCGCCCATGCTCCAGTTGGGGTGGGCGACGGCCTGTTCCGGCGTCGCAGCTCGCATGGCCTCGTAGGTCCAGGTTCGGAACGGTCCGCCCGATGCGGTCAGGATCAGGCGGCGCACCTTGTCGCGGCAGGGGTCCTGCAGCACCTGGAAGATGGCCGAATGCTCGGAATCTACAGGGATAATCAGACCGCCGGCCCGCCGCGCCACTTCCAGCACCCCCGGCCCTCCGCAGACCAGGCTCTCCTTGTTGGCCAGCGCCACCACCGCGCCCCGGCGAGCAGCGGCCAGGGTCGGCGCCAGGCCAGCGGCGCCGACGATGGCCGACATTACCCAGGCGGCGTCCAGTGCGGCGGCGGCCGTCACCGCCCCCGTGCCGGCCGCGGTCTCGATGCCCGAGCCGGCCAGGCGCTCACGCAGGACCGGCAGCAGGGACTCGTTCTCGATCACCGCCAGACGGGGTCGCCATTTCAATGCCTGCTCGGCGAGTTTTTCGACGTTGCGCCCGGCGGTCATGGCGACGATCTCGACGTCCGCCCCCGACTGCTCGAACAGGCTGAGGGTCGAGACGCCGATTGAGCCTGTCGAGCCAAGGATGGTGACGGTGCGGCTCAACTCCCCCAACCCCAATGCTGGACCAGGCGGGCGGCCGCCACGACCATGACCGCGAACATCAGCCCATCGACCCGGTCCAGCATGCCGCCGTGGCCAGGAATGATGCCGCCGGTGTCCTTCACCCCGAACCGGCGCTTGAGCATCGATTCCCAAAGGTCGCCGCCCATGGTCGCAAGGCCGGTAAGCAGGCCGATGAGGACGGCGCCCGGATAGCCGATAAATCCGTGGCCGAAGGCGGCGGAAATCGCCAGCACGATGGCCGCAGTCAGCATGGCGCCGCCGAGCCCGCCCCAGAAGCCGCTCCAGGTCTTGTTGGGCGAATAGCGCGGCCAGAGCTTTGGACCCTTGACGATGCTGCCGACCGCGAATGCCATGATGTCAGTCCACCATGTGACAGCGAACAGATAAACGCTCCAGGCAGCCCCCTCTGGCATGTCGCGTAGCCAGACCATCGCGATGCCGGCAGGGGCGATATAGATGACCCCGTAGGCCGCGTCGGGGACGTGGGCGGTCAAACGGAAAGCAACCAGAGTGGTCAGGCCGCAGCCGACGACGACAGCGCCCCAGGCGGCCATCCAGTACCGCTCCGCATGCGGCCAGTCGCCATGGCTGGCCAGACTCGCGACATGGGCCAGGACAATCGCGGTGATGACGCTGGCGCCGATGACGATGCCGACGCGGATCGGAGCCGACGGCGCGACCAGCCGGCCCCACTCTCGGGCCAGCAGAGCCCCGACCAGGCAGATCAGAACCGTATAGGTCCATCCGCCCAGCCACACGGCCAGTGCCACCGCCGGAATGATGGCGAAGGCGGAAATCAGCCGAACCCTGAGGTTCTTCCAGTCGAAACGCTTAGCCTGTGGCGAGGACGTCATCGGTTGTCACTCCGCCGTAGCGTCGCTCGCGTGAGCGGAATTCCCCGACCGCGGCGGCAAGGTGATCGGGGCCGTAGTCGGGCCAGTAGACGTCCTGGAAGACGAGTTCGGCATATGCGCATTCCCATAGAAGGAAGTTGGAGATGCGCCGTTCCCCGCTGGTGCGGACAATAACGTCCGGATGCGGAACGCCGGAGGTCGACAGGTGGCTCTCGAAGAGCTGCTCGTCGAGGTCTTCCGGGCGCGCCTCGCCCCGGGCGACCGCCTCGGCGAACTTGCGGGCCGCATCGACCAGGTCGGCCTGGCCGCCGTAGTTGAAAGCCACCTGCAGGCGGAAACGGGTGTTGCCCGCCGTGCGACGCTCGGCGCGCTCGATGATCTCGAGGATGTCGGGCCGCAGGCCTGTGCGGCGGCCGAGGATGCTCACCCTCACCCCTTCACGCGTCAGCCGGTCGAGATCGCTCTCCACATAGGCCTTGAGCAGGTTCATCAACTCGCTGACCTCGGCCAGCGGCCGGCGCCAGTTCTCGGTCGAGAAGCCGAAGACGGTCAGGGTGGTGACGCCGAGGTCGGGCGCGGCCTCGACGGTGCGTTTGAGCGCCTTGACGCCCTCGCGGTGCCCGAGCGTGCGAGGCAGGCCGCGGCGCTTCGCCCAGCGGCCGTTGCCGTCCATGATGATGGCGACATGCAGCCCCCCGGCCGGATCCCCGGCTGAAGCTTGCAAGCGATCCTCTACGCCATCCTTCGGGGGCATTCGCCTCACAATCCCTGTCTCATCCGGTCGCGTTGTCCCTCAGCCCGGACGATCAAACCTGCATGATCTCTTGTTCCTTGATTTTCAAGGCTTCGTCGATCTTGGCGACGTGCTCGTCGGTGGCCTTCTGGATGCCGGTTTCGAGCTTCTTCTGCTCGTCCTCGGTGATCACCGTGTCCTTCTGGGCCTTCTTGATGTCGTCCATGGCGTCCCGGCGGACGTTGCGCACGGCGATCTTCTGCTGCTCGGCGTATTTGCCGGCGATCTTGGCCAGGTCCTTGCGGCGCTCTTCGGTCAACGGCGGGATCGGGATACGCAGGTTGGTCCCTTCGACCACGGGGTTGAGGCCCAGGCCCGCCGAGCGGATGGCCTTCTCGACCGAGACGACGACGCCCTTGTCCCAGACGCTGACGCTGATCGAGCGCGGCTCGGGGACGCTGACCGAGCCGACGGAGTTCAGGGGCACGGTGGAGCCGTAGGCGTCGACCATGATCTGGTCGAGCAGGCTGGCCGAGGCGCGGCCGGTCCGCAACCCGGCAAACTCATCCTTCAGGGCGACGATCGCCTTGTCCATACGGCTGGAGTAGGTCGCGACGACCGGTTTTTCGCCATTGGCCATGATCTTCTGGGTCCTCTTCTCGCCGGCGACAATAGCGGACGGGTCTTTGAGTTTCCGTCAAGCCGCCGCGCGGTTCTCGCGTGAACTGTTCTGTATATCAGGAGTCTTCGGTGATCGTGGTGTGCACGCCATTGCCGTGCAGCACCTTTAGCAGGTTGCCCCGCTCGCGGATCGAGAACACCACGATCGGAATCTTGTTTTCCCGCATCAGGCTGATTGCCGAGGCGTCCATGACCTTCAGGTCGCGGGCCAGGACGTCGTGGTAGGTCAGCCGGTCAAAGCGGGTCGCCGACTTGTCCTTCTTGGGGTCGGCCGTATAGACGCCGTCGACGCTGGTTCCCTTGAACAGGGCGTCGCTCTGCATCTCCGCCGCCCGCAGCGCCGCGCCGCTGTCGGTGGTGAAGAACGGATTGCCAGTGCCGGCGGCGAAGATCACCACCCTGCCCTTTTCCAGATGCCGCTGGGCGCGGCGGCGGATCAACGGTTCGCAGACGGTGGGCATCGGGATGGCCGACTGCACCCGGGTCTGTACCCCGATGCGCTCCAGGGCGTCCTGCATGGCTAGGGCGTTCATGACCGTGGCCAGCATGCCCATGTAGTCGGCGCTGGACCGTTCCATGCCCTTGGCGGCCCCGGCCATGCCCCGGAAGATGTTGCCGCCGCCGATCACCAAGCTGAGCTCGACGCCCGCCTCGACCACCTGCTTGATGTCTTCAGCCACGGCCTCGACGGTGGGCATGTCGATGCCGAAGGCGGTTTCGCCCATCAGCACCTCTCCCGAAACCTTCAGAAGCACCTTCTTGTAACGCAGGTTGGTCATGCCAAGCGGCCCTCACGCGAGTCGGGAAATCTACATAAACCAAGGGCGCCCCCAGCGTCAGCCCGCGCCTCTCAAGGCGAAGTGGACTCCGGTTCGCCGCCCGTGAGAGGCGCTAGTCAAAAAAAGAGCGCGGGTTCTAACGCAAAGCCGGAAACCACCTTTGCTGAACCCGCGCCCGCGCCCTCTTTTAGGTCGGTGGCAGGCGGATCAGTTCCCGCCGGTCATCGAGGCCACTTCGGCGGCGAAGTCCGGCGCTTCGGCCTTTTCGACGCCTTCGCCCAGGCCCAGACGCACGAAGCCCTTGATGGTCGCGCCGGCTTCGGCGACCAGCGCCTTGATGGTCTGGTCGGGGTTCATGACGAAAGGCTGCTCGAGCAACACAACTTCACGCTGGAACTTGGAGATCTGGCCGTCAACGATCTTGCCGATCATGTTTTCCGGACGGCCTTCTTCCTTGGCCTTCTCGGTCAGGACGGCGCGCTCGCGCTCCACCGCCGCCGGGTCGAGGTCCTCGGAGGACAGCGACAGCGGGTTGGTGGCCGCCACGTGCATGGCGATCTTGCGGCCGAGTTCCTGCAGGGTGGCCTGGTCGCCATCGCCTTCGAGTGCAACCAGAACGCCGATCTTGCCCAGTTCGGGGGCGACGGCGTTGTGGACGTAGGCCGAGACCGAGCCCTTGGCGACGGTGAACTTGGCCGAGCGACGCACGGCCATGTTCTCGCCGATGGTGGCGATCAGGTTGGTGACCATGTCGGAGACGACTTCGCCGTCGGCGGTCTTGGCGGCGCGCACAGATTCGACGTCGCCGTCGGTGCCGAGGGCGACAGCCGCGACCTTGCGGGCGGCGGCCTGGAACAGGTCGTTGCGGGCCACGAAGTCGGTTTCGGCGTTCAGCTCGATGACCGCGCCAGACATGCCGGCGCCGTCCTTTTGCAGGGCGACGGCGACCAGGCCTTCAGCGGCGGCGCGGTCGGCTTTCTTGGCGGCCTTGGAGAGGCCCTTGGAGCGCAGCCAGTCGGTGGCCGTTTCCATGTCGCCGTTGTTTTCGACGAGAGCCTTCTTGCAGTCCATCATGCCCGCGCCGGACTTTTCGCGCAGTTCCTTGACGAGGGCAGCGGTGACTTCCGCCATGTTCAATCCTCCAGATTCGAGTTCGTATAGGGGTGCAGCCGGACCTTTGCGGGCCCGGCTGCAGAAGGGAAAATCAGATCCCTCCCGGAGCCCGGGAGGGCTCCGAAATCAGCTGGCGGCCGGCTCGTCGGCGGCCGGCGCTTCTTCCGCCGCGGGGGCCTCTTCAGCGACGGCTTCGGCGGCGGGGGCCTCCTCGGCGGCGACTTCAGCGGCCGGGGCTTCTTCGGCGACCGGCTCTTCAGCGGCGGGAGCCGCTTCGGCGACGGGGGCTTCAGCAGCGGCCGGAGCTTCCGGAGCGGCGGCTTCAGCCACCGGTTCCGGGGTCAGTTCGCGGGCCAGGGTCGGCTCCATCGGCGCGATCTGGGCGCCGAGGTCGATGCCCGAGGCGGCCTGGCCGGCGGCCATGCCGTCGAGCACGGCGTCGGCGATCAGATCGACGTACAGCTGGATGGCGCGGGCGGCGTCATCGTTGCCCGGGATCGGGTAGGTGATGCCGTCCGGGTCGCAGTTGGTGTCGAGCAGCGCGATCACCGGGATGTTCAGCTTACGCG
>JBKJSF010000069.1:0-11509 GCA_046595895.1 Caulobacter sp.
GGCTGGCGGGATAGGCGAGACCGCCCGGACCCACCGGGCTGCCCTGCTCGAAGCTGCCGTTGGTCAACACATTGCCGCTGCCGCCGGTGGAGCCGGTGACAGTGTCATTGGTCACCGCGTTGCCGGAGACCGTGCCGCCCTCGACCACCGTGATGGTGTCCGGGTTGGCGGTCGGCGCTTCCAGCTGACCGGCGACGGTGATGGTCACCGTGGCCGTCGAAGTGACGCCGGCGGCGTCGGTGATGGTGTAGGTGAAGGTGTCCGTAGTCTGCTGGCCGCGGGTCAGGGCCTGCAGGGTGGCGGAGGCCGCGGGGTTGTAGACCACGTCCCCTTCAGCGGTCAGGCTGACGGTGGCGCCCTTGGCCGAGGCCGCCGACACCGATGTGATGACGAAGGTCCCGGCTCCGTCGACATCGACATCGTTGGCCCGCAGGGTCGAGCCCAACAGGGTGATGGCGGTGTCCTCGTTGGTGGAGGCGGAGTCCGCTGCGGCCAGAGGGGCGTCGTTGACCGGATTGATGGTCAGATTGACCGTCGCCGTAGCCGAGCCGCCGACGCCGTCGGCGACGGTGTAGGTAAAGCTGCGGGCGCCGTTGGCGTTGGCCGTCGGGGTATAGGTCAGAGTGCCGTCGGCGTTGAGCCGCACCGCGCCGTTGCCGGCTCCGAGCGAGACCGTGGCGTTCACCGCGATCGCCGTCCCGTTGATGTGGGTGACATTCAAGGCGTCGCCATCAACGTCGCTGTCGTTGGCCCGGACGTTGAAGCTGACCGGGGTGTCCTCATTGGTCGTGACAGCATCGACGACCGCCACCGGCGCGTCGTTGGTCCCGGCCACCTTGATGGTCACCGTGCTGGTGTTCGACACCGCGCCGTGGGCGTCGGTGGCCGTGTAGGTGAAGCTGACGGTCCGCGTCTCGCCCACGCCCAAGTCCTGGAAGGCGGAGCCGGGCACGAAGCTGAAGGTGCCGTTATTGTTGTTGACCACCGTGCCTTCGGCCGGGGCCGAGGTGATGGCGTAGGTCAGGCTGGCGGCATTGTCGTCGGAGTCGATATCGTCGCCCTTGAAAGCGCCGGTGACAGCCGGGCCGTCCTCGCGGACGTTACCGCCCGCGCCTCCGCCGGCCCCCACCGAGACGAACTCGGCGTCCCAGCTGCCGGGTGCTCCCGTCAGGGTCTGGCTGACGAAGTCGAGCAGACCGTCGCCGTTGGTGTCGCCACGGTTCTGCAGATAGATGGTCTGGCCCCCGCTCTGGCTGGGGAAGACGATGTCGAGGTCGCCGTCGCCGTCGATGTCACCGACCGCGAGGCCGAGGTTCGAGGTCCCGCCGGCCAGTGTCTGGACGGTGAAGTTCGGCCGGCCATCGGCATTGGTATCGCCGAGATTGTAGGCGATCTTGGCGTTCGCGCCGGAACCGGTGGTGACGACGTCGAGGTCGCCATCCTTGTCGATGTCGATCAGTTCGCTTTCCAGCGTACTGCCGCCCGTCTGCAGGTCGATGGTCGCGAACTCGAGTTGGCCGTCCGCATTGGCGTCGCCAAGGTTCAGATAGACAATCTCGGACAGGCCGTTGTAGCGGGACAGGACGAAGTCGGTGTCGCCATCACCGTCGATATCGCCGGTGTCGACGCCGATGCCGGATTCGTCGAAGGCGTCCTCGATGGTCTGGGTGCGATAGTCGAGTTGGCCGTCGCCGTTGGTGTCGCCCAGCCCAAACAGGATGGTGACCGGCCCGGAGGCCCAGCCAGCGGCGAGGATGTCGGTTCGACCATCCCCGTTCAGGTCGGTGGTTGTAATGCCGTAGTAGAGCCCCTGAGCCGCGGCGACGTTCACCGTCCTGCTGGCGAAGTTGTCGATGACGCCATTGGCGTTGCTGTCACCCAGGTTCAGCATCTCGTAGAACTGCGAACCGCTGCCGCTGATCAGGTCGAGCCGGCCATCGCCGTTGAGGTCGCCCAGAGCCACGTCGTAGCCACTGAAGCCCGAGCGGACGAGGGTCGCGGTGAAATCGATCACGCCATCGGCGTTGGTGTCCCCACGGTTGGTGAACACGTACAGGCCGCCATTGGCCGCAACGGCCACGTCCGCGTCGCCATCACCGTCAATGTCGCCAGCGGCGAGGCCGTAGTTCGTGCCGCTGAAGAAATTGGACGGGTTGACGGCGGTCTCGACCCGGCCGTCACCGTTGGCGTCGGAGTAGCTGAACACCGCCTGGCCGCCGCTGAAGAACAGCGGCAGGCTGGCCGAGCCGCCCGATCCGAGCGTCACGGCGCTGACGACCGGGGCGTCGTTGGAGCCGGTCAAGGTGACGGTCACCGTCTGGGTCGCCACCGCGCCCTGGGCGTCGCGCACCTGATAGGTGAAGCTGTCGGTGGTGGTTTGGCCCAAGGCCAGGGTCTCGAACTTGCCATTCGGGTTGTAGCTGTAATTGCCGTTGGCGGAGAGGGTGACCAGCGCGCCCGACGCCAGAGTGATCTGGGCGCCGACATTTCCGGCCGAGCCGTTGACCTGGTTGACGCTGAGCACCGCGCCGGCGTCGACGTCGCTGTCGTTGGCCAGCACGTTGCCGGTCACGGCCGGGCCGTTCTCCAGGGCCGCGTTGACGTCGGCGACGGCCACGGGACCGTCGTTGGAGCCGGTGATGGTCAGGGTTACCGTCTGGCCGGCCGTCGCGCCGAACTGGTCGCTGACTTCATAGGTGAAGCTGTCGGTGGCCGTCTGGCCGACCGCCAGGCTCTCGAACCTGCCGTTCGGATTGTAGCTGTAGGTCCCGTTGGCGTTCAGCGTCAGAAGAGCGCCGGAGGCCAGGGCGATCTGGGCCCCGACCGAGGCCGCCGAGCCGTTGACCTGCGACACGGTCAGGACGGCGCCGTTGTCGATGTCGCTGTCGTTGGTGAGCACATTGCCGCCTACCGCCGGACCGTTCTCGGCGACGCCGCGGCTGTCGGCCACGGCGACCGGGCCGTCGTTGGAGCCGGTGATGGTCAAGGTGACCGTCTGGCTGGACGACGCGCCATGTTCGTCGCTGACCTGGTAGGTGAAGCTGTCGATGGCCGACTGGCCGACCGCCAGGGCCTCGAAACGGCTGTTGGGGTTGTAGCTGTAGGTTCCGTCAGCGTTCAGGGTGACCTTGGCGCCGGACGCCAGGATGGTCTCCACGCCGACGTTGGCGGCCTGGCCGTTGAGTTGCGAAACGGTCAGCACCGCGCCGTTGTCGACGTCGGTATCGTTGTCCAGCACGTTGCCGGTGACCGTCGGACCATCTTCCGGAACCGTCGCCCCGTCGGCGACTGCCACCGGGCCGTCGTTGGTCCCGATGATATTGATCAGCACCGGCTGCTCGATCAGGCCGCCATGGCCGTCGTCGACGGTGACCGTATAGGCCTGAACCAGAACCTCGCCCTCGGCGAGATGCTGCACGGCCGCCGGGTCGAGCGTGAAGTTCCAGGACGCCTGGCCCGTGGCGCCGCCCGTGGCGGGGGCGGCCAGGCTGACGGCGAAGTTTCCGAAGTAGCCGGCCTCCACGGCCTGGGCTGACACCGAATGGCTGTCGTTGAGATCGACGTCCGTGAAGTCGATCTGCCCGGCCGCGGTCGCCTGGACGTCTTCGACGACCGTGCCAAAGACGGTCTGCGCCGTGACGTTCGGACCGTCATTGGCACCGTGGATGGTGATCTCGATCGACTGCTGGACGGTCCCGCCCTGGCCGTCGTCGATCGTCACCGTATAGGTCTGCACCAGACTCTGGCCGGCGGCCAGGAACTGGATGGCCGCCTGGTCGATCTGGAAGTCCCAGGTCACCTGGCCCGAGCCGTCGCTGGTCGAGGCGTCGGACACAACGGCGCTGAAGGTCCCGAGATAGCCGCCGCCGGCCGCGGCGGTGGTCACCGAATGGCCGTCGGCCAAGTCGACATCCGCGAAGCTGATGACGCCGCCCGTGCCTGAGGATCCGTCCTCGTTGAGTTCCGCGGCCGGGAAGGCGTGGGTGATGGTCGGCTGGTCGTTCTGGCCGGTGATGGTGATCTCGACCACCTGGGAATCCAGGCCGCCGTGGCCGTCGTCGATGCTGATGGTGTAGCTCTGGGTCAGCACCTGGCCCTCGGCCAGATGCTGCACGGCCGCGCCGGCGACCATGAAGCTCCAGTCGATACGGCCCTCGCCGTCGCCCGTCGAAGCGTCCGGAACGCTGGCGGTCAGGTCGCCCAGATAGCCGCCCGCCGAGGCCGTGACGGTGACCAGGTGTCCATCCGACAGGTCGACGTCGCTAAAGGCGATCGAACCGGTGTCGAGCAGCTCGGCAGCGTCGCTTTCGGTCACTTCGCCACCGGCGTCGGCCAGGCCGATGACCGGGGCGTCGTTGCGGCCCTCGACCAGGAAGGTGGCGGTGTTGGCGGTGATGCCGCCGTTACCGTCAACGACGTCGTAGCTGACGGTGACGGTTTCATTTTCGCCGACGGCCAGGTCGTTGAACTGGGCAGGATCCAGGTTGAAGGCGCCGGTTTCGGCGTCGACGGCGAAGGTGAGAGTCCGGGCGGCGTTCGAAGATGTGGCCGAAACACTGGCGACATCCAGGTCGTCGGTCGCATCGACGTCGCTGGCGGTCGACAGCAGGTTGATGACGACCGGCGAGGCGTCTTCATCGGTGGCCGCGACCGAGATGGCGCTGACCACGGGTGCGTCGTTGCGGCCCTCGACCACGAAGGTGGCAGAGTTGGCGACACTGCCGCCATTGCCGTCGGTGACGGTGTAGCTGACGGTGACGGTTTCGCTTTCGCCGACCGCCAGGTCGTTGAACTGCGACGGATCGAGCACGAAGGCGCCGGTCTCGGCATCTACGGTGAAGACCAGGGCCCGGCCCGCGTTCGACGAGGCGGCGGTCACGCCGGCCACGTCGAGGTCGTCGGATGCATCGACGTCGGTCGCGGTGGCCAGCAGGTTGATGCTGAGCGGAACGGCGTCCTCATGGGTCGCGCCGGCGTTGATCGCCAGCACCTTGGGCGCGTCGTTGGCGCCGACGATGGTCACGGTCACGGTGGCGGTGCTGACGTCGCCGTCGGCGTCGCGAACCGTATAGGTGAAGCTGTCGGTCGCCGTCTCGCCGACGGCGAGGTACTGCCAATAGGTGGCGTTCGGGGTGTAGACGAAGCGGGCGCTGTCAGCGCCGCCGGGCGCTCCGGCCGCATAGGTCAGGGCCACCGAACCGTGGGCCGGCTGGCTGTGGCTGAAGGCGGCGACCATGTCCGGCACGCTGTCGTTGGCCAGGACGTCCACCGAGGCGCTGGCGCTGTCTTCGCTGGCGACCATGGTGTCGTTGTTCAGGGTCACGCCCTGATCGGCCGGGTTGACCAGCACGCCGTCGACGAAGAGTTCGATCTTTTCGAACCGCGCGGCGCTCAGGCCGAAGGCGGTGAACTCGAAGGCCACGTTCCTGGCCTGGCCGTTGGGCAGGGTGTTGGTCTGGACGAAGGTCAGATAGCGGGCGAGGTCCGACTGGAACGTCGGATTGAGCCATTCGGCCCGGGTCATCACCAGTCGCAAGGTGTCGACGTCGGAGCCGCCGTCGTAGACGTCACGGGCCCCGACATTCTGCGAGACGACATAGACCAGGGTGTCGTCGTGGGCGTCGCCGCTGACGATGTCGCTGCCCGAGCCGCCGTCGAGGATGTCATTGCCGGAGCCGCCGTTGATGCGGTCGTCACCGGCCATACCGTTAATCGTGTCGCCGCTGGCGCCACCGTTGAGATGCTCGGACGCGTTCGTGCCCGTAACCGAATCGGAACCGGATTTGCCAGCCATGGTCTTTCCCCCTCGCGGACCAGCGGCCCCGAGCTTTGTTGCATTTCGCCTGAAGCGGGAAAAACAGTGGCTTGCGCTCAACCCTCTGGCGCAGAACGGTTTTTCCAACCCCCCAATGCCGGGTCTGTCGCATGTTTGCTCGATTTGGGTATTGCCTGACCGTCTCAATGAGTTGACTGTCCGTCTCAAACGGGCCCGGGGGGCCCAAATTGGGCGGGAACAGACAGTTGTCAGTACAGTTGCGTAACGGCGCCTCTCCGGAGGCGGACGGTCTGGTTCCACGGTTAACTTTTTCCACCGCCGACGCGCCGGAGGGCCGGGCCCACGAATACTATGCCGGCCTCGTTGCGGTCGGCTTTGACGTCGGCGAGGCCGAGCCGGATTTCTCCGCGGAGGTCACGACCTACCTGCTTGGCAAGGCTATCGCCCACATCTCTCGTGTCGGGGCCCAGACCTTTCGACGATCGGCCGAGCGCATTGCCGTCGATGGACTGACCCACCTGGCCTTCCAGCTGCAGTTCGACGGCGAGATATCCGGTGACTTCGACGGCGCCCCGGCGCGGGCCGGGCCCGGGGAGATCATCGTCGCGGACCTCTCCAGGCCCATGGTAATGCGCACCTCGCCGGTGCGGGTGATCTCCATCGGCATAATGAAGCCCGCTTCCGGCCCGCTGGCCAAGCTGGGACGCGCCTGCCACGGCGCCGTGCTCGCCGGTGACGCCGGCGCGATGCTGGCCGACTATCTGACCTCCCTGAGCCGCAACCTGCCGACAATGCCGGCCTCAGCCGCGGAAGGGACCGGCTCGGTGCTGGTTGAACTGCTGGCCGCGGCCATCCTCGGCAGCGACAGCGCGACCGTCCGCGATTCCCGGTCCGGCCGCGTCCGGGAGATTATCGAGGCCCGCCTTTCCGAAGATCTCACCCCGGCCCGCATCGCCGCCGAAGCCGGCCTGTCGCGCGCCGCCCTCTACCGGCTGTTCCAGGGATCCGGAGGGGTTTCGCAAGTCATCTGGCGGCGCCGGCTGGCCCGGGCCCGTCAGGCCCTGACCGATCGCAACGAAAGTCGCGGCATCGCCGAGGTCGCCGCCCTCTGGGGCTTCACCAGCGAAGCCCATTTCAGTCGCGCCTTCCGCCGCCAGTTCGGCCATACGCCGACCGAGGCCCGCCAAGGCGTGGCCGTCAACGCCCCTGCCCTGCCCGACCTGGCGCCCGACACCGCGCCCCAGTTCGCCGCCTGGGTCCGGGGGCTCGGCTAGGCAGTCTGGGCCGCCGGCCGGGTCAGGAGCCTAGTTCGTCCAGCTTTCCGCGCATCAGCTGCAGCACGGCCGAGAAGTCCTTTTGGCCGAAGCCAAGGCCATCGAACATGGCGTAGAGCGCCTCGGCCTGGTTGCCCATGGGGGTGGTGGCGCCGGCCTTGGCCGCCGCGTCCTGCGCCAGTTTGAGGTCCTTGAGCATCAGGGCGGTGAGGAAGCCGCCATCATAGTTGCGGTTGGACGGCGCCGATTCCACCGGCCCCGGCCAGGGGCAGTAGGTCGTCAGGCTCCAGCACTGGCCGGAGGATTTGGAGGCGATGTCGAAAAATTTGGTGGGGTCGAGACCCAGCTTCTCGGCCAGGGCGAAGCTCTCACAGACGCCGAGCATCGAGACGCCGAGCAGCATGTTGTTGCAGATCTTGGCGGCCTGGCCGGAGCCCAGGTCGCCGGCGTGGAAGACAGCGCGGGCCATGGGCGTCAGGGCGTCTTCATAGGCGGGGTAGTCGGCCTCGTCGCAGCCGACCATGAAGGCCAGGGAGCCGGCATCGGCGGCCATGATTCCGCCGCTGACCGGCGCGTCGCCGAACCGGAAGCCGGCCGCCTTCGCCAGAGCCCCGACCGCGCGGGCGCTGTCGACGTCGATGGTCGAGCAGTCGATCAACAGCGCGCTGCTGGGGGCGTTCGGCAGGATGTCCCGCTCGTAGACCTCGCGCACATGCTTGCCGGCCGGCAGCATGGTGATGACGATCTGTGCGTCCTTGACCGCCTCGGCCACGGAAGAGGCCGGCGAGCAGCCGTGGGCGACCGCCTTGTCGAGGGCCGCCGGCGACAGGTCAAAAGCGGCGACATGGCGGTCGGCCTTGACCTGGTTGGCGGCCATGCCGGCGCCCATGTTGCCGACGCCGATAAAGGCTACGCGGGTCATTGGCTGCTCCTGGAGGTTTGGGTTCGGCGCGGGGCGCCTACTTCATCGTCGGGATGATGAACGAGCTGTCGGCCACTTCGCCTTCCGGCCAGCGGGCGGTGCCGGTCTTGACCTTGGTCCAGAACTTCAGCCCCTCCATACCGTGCTGGTTGGTGTCGCCGAAGGCCGAGCGCTTCCAGCCGCCGAAGGTGTGGTAGGCGACCGGCACCGGGATCGGCACATTGATGCCAACCATGCCGACCTGGACCCGCGCCGCGAACTCGCGGGCCGTGCGGCCGTTGCGGGTGAAGATGGCGACACCGTTGCCGTACTGGTGCTTGCTGGGAAGCTCCAGGGCCTCCTCGAAGGTTTCGGCGCGAACGATCTGCAGGACCGGGCCAAAGATCTCCTCGTGGTAGGTCTTCATGCCGGGCCTGACTCCGTCGAACAGGCTGGGGCCGATGAAGAAGCCCTTCTCGTAGCCCTGCAGGGAGAAGTCGCGGCCGTCGACGACCAGCTCGGCGCCCTCGTCCTTACCGATCTGGATGTAGTCGGCGATCTTGGCGCGATGGGCGGCCGAGACGACCGGACCGTACTGGGCCTCGAGGTCGCTGCTGACCCCGACTTTCAAGGTCTCCATCTCGGCGATCATCCGCTCGCGCAGTTCGTCGGCCGTTTTCTTGCCCACCGGCACCACGACGGGCAGGGCCATGCAGCGCTCGCCGGCCGAACCGAAGGCGGCGCCGGAGAGGTCTTTCACCACCTGGTCCATGTCGGCGTCGGGCATGACGATGCCGTGGTTCTTTGCCCCGCCCATGGCCTGGACCCGCTTGTTGTGCAGCGTGCCCTGCGAATAGACGTAGTGGGCGATATCACTGCTACCGACGAAGCTGACGGCCTTGATGTCGGGATGCTGCAGGATGGCGTCGACGCTGACCTTGTCGCCGTGGATGACGTTGAGAACGCCGGCCGGGGCCCCGGCCTCCATCATCAGCTCGGCCAGGCGGACCGGGACGCTGGGGTCCTTTTCCGAGGGCTTGAGAATGAAGGTGTTGCCGACCGCGATGGCGACCCCGAACATCCACATCGGGATCATGGCCGGGAAGTTGAACGGGGTGATGCCGGCCACCACGCCCAGGCTCTGGCGCATGGAATAGACGTCGATGCCGGGACCGGCGCCCTCGGTATATTCACCCTTCAGGACATGGGGGATGCCGCAGGCGAACTCGATGACTTCGAGGCCCCGCTGGATATCGCCCTTGGAATCGGCAATGACCTTGCCGTGCTCGGATGAAAGCAGCTCGGCCAGGTCCTGCATGTTGGCCTCGACCAGCCGCTTGAACTCGAACATCACCCGCGCACGGCGCTGGGGATTGGTCGCCGACCAGCCGACGTGGGCCTGCACCGCGACCTGCACAGCGGCGTCCAGTTCGGCGGCGGTGGCCAACTGGACCCGGGCCTGTACCTCGCCGGTGTTGGGGTTGAAGACCTCGCCGAAACGGCCGGAGGTCCCGCTGAGCGCCTGGCCGTTCACGAAATGCTGGATGTCGCGCATGGGAAAGTCCTTCCAATCATTGGAAGATGACTATCACCCCGCCGCGGCCGACGGTATTGCAACTCTGCTTACCACCAGGTGCAAAAACGCAATGGCCTTCGATTGGGATGACCTGCGGGTCTTCGTCGCCGCCGCCGAGCTAGGCTCCCTGACGGCCGCCGCCGGCGCCCTGGGCATCAACACCGCCACCGTAGGTCGCAGGGTCGGCCGGCTGGAAACAGCGATGCGGGCGACGCTGTTCATTCGCTCGCCGACCGGACTGCAGCTGACCGCCGCCGGCGCCCGTCTGCTGGAAGCGGGGCTGACGGCCCGCGAGGCCATGGAGGCCGCGTCGCGCACCGGGGAGCCAGACACGGTCGGCGGAACGGTCCGGCTGAGTGTCGCCGAGGGTTTCGGCACGGAGATTGTCGCGCCTGGCCTGCCGGACCTGAGACGCACGCGTCCGGGGCTACGGGTGGAACTGGCCGCGGCGGCCGGCCTGCTGTCGCCCGGCACCCGTGAGGTCGATCTGGCGGTCAGCCTCAGCGCCCCGGATTCACCCAGACTGGTCGTCGAGCCTCTTACGGAATACCGCCTCGGCCTCTATGCCTCCGCCGGTTACCTCGCCCGAACGGGTCATCCGGTGCGGCCCGAGGACCTGACCCGGTTCGACATCGTCGGCTATGTCGATGACCTCATCCATATCCCGGAACTGCGCTACCTCGACGAGGTCCATCCCGGCCTGCGGCCGGCGATCGCCAGTTCATCGATCAACGCCCAGCGACAGATCGTCATCGCCGGCGGCGGCATCGCCATTCTGCCGTGCTTTCTGGCCGGCGGCCTGACCCGCGTCCTGCCGCAGATCACGCTGTCCCGACGCCTCTGGGTCAGCACGCACCGCGAGGTGGCGGGGACCGCGCGGGTCCGGGCCGTCCGCGACTGGCTCAATCGCCTGGTCGCCGACAAGGCGGCGCTTCTCAGCGGGACGGCCGAGTGACCACATAGGCGAACACCGCCACGAACAGGACGCCGACGCCCGCGACCACCCAGACGTTGTGGTAGGTCAGGGCAAGGCCTGCCCAGCTGGCGGCCATCGCGGCGCCGGCCGCCACCTTCGCGGACCTCGGGATGGCGCGGCGCTCCTCCCAGGCGATCAGCAGCGGGCCGAACCTGGGGTTTTGGCGAAGTCGCTCGGCCCACTCCGGTGCGCTGGCCGTGAAGGCCCATAGAGCGACCAGCAGGAAGGGCGTGGTCGGCAACAGCGGCAGGAAGACCCCGGCCGTGGCCAGCGCCACCATGACCAAGCCGAGGGCGCGCAACAGCCAGCGCTTCAACCCTCTGGCAGGCTTGCCGGGCGGTGGCGGGTCGGGGGGCTCAGGGACAGTCATCTGCGCCGCACCCTAGCGGGATGTCGCCCAAGGCCAAGGCCAGACGGCGCCGAGCGATGTTCGAATCCGTCCGACTCCCGCGCTACAAAAATTTTCTATGGGAACTCCAATATCTATCGATTGGACTTGGGTCCGCTTTGGGTGTCGCTTGCTTCCTCAGCCGCCGGCTCGATCGGCGGGTTCGACAAGAGGATGACGACGATGGACGGCAACGACAACGGCTCCCCGCTCAGCAACCCCGCCAAGGAACCGGCGGCGCTGAGACGCCTGCTGGGGCGCACCAACCGCGATTGGTGGCCCAACCAGCTGTCGCTGGAAATCCTTCACCAGCATGGCGACCAGGGCAATCCGATGGGCGCGGCGTTCGACTACGCCGAGGCCTTCAAGAGCCTGGACTACGCCGCGCTCAAGGCCGACCTGACCGCCCTGATGACCGATAGCCAGCCCTGGTGGCCGGCCGACTATGGCCACTACGGCCCCTTCTTCATCCGCATGGCCTGGCACTCGGCTGGCACCTACCGCACCGGCGACGGGCGGGGCGGCGCGGGCGCGGGGCAGCAGCGGTTCGCCCCGCTGAACAGCTGGCCGGACAACGGCAATCTGGACAAGGCGCGGCGCCTGCTGTGGCCGATCAAG
>JBKJSF010000169.1:0-4062 GCA_046595895.1 Caulobacter sp.
ATTATCGCCGGGCTGATAGGTCATGACGGCCTTCGTTCTGCTGAACTTGATGACAGCAGAACGGCGCGCGCTGAGTCGGGTTCCGGTGTTAACCCTTCTCCAGCACCAAAGTTGCCCAGGCATCTCTGTGAAGACGACGTTTCAGGCGAAAGCCGCGAGCCAGATAGGCGGCCTTGACCCGGCGCTCCTGTGTGCGCAGCAGGCCGGACAGGATGGCGATGCCGCCAGGCTTGAGAGCCGTTCTGATATCCTGGGCCAGGGCGACCAGCGGCGGAGCCAGGATGTTGGCGAACACCAGGTCGTAGGGGGCGGTGGCGGCGACCCGGCGGTGGTTCAGCCCCGACGCATAGACGAAGCGGGCGTTCGACCTGTTCACCTTGGCGTTCTCGCCGGCGATGCGCACGCTGGGCCTGTCGATGTCGGTGCCGACCGCGAGCCGGGACCCGGTGCGGGCCGCCGCGATGGCCAGCACGCCGGTGCCGGCTCCGACGTCCAGCACCTTGCCGAACCGGCGGCCCTTCAACAGGTCGTTGAACACCCGCAAGCAGCCCGCCGTGGTGCCGTGATGGCCGGTGCCGAAGGCGGCGCCGGCCTCGATGCGAAGCTGGACGGCGCTCAGCGGGGCCAGACCCTTGTCGTGCAGACCGAAGACGAAAAACCGGCCTTCACGGACCGGCGGCAGGCCCGACAGCGACATGGCCAGCCAGTCGGCGTCGGCGAGGTCCTCGGTGGTGACGGTGAGGTCGCGCCAGCCGGACAGCACCTTGCGGATCTCGTCGGCCTCATCGCGGGTGACCGGGAAGGCGTCGATGCGCCAGATTCCGCGATCCTCGTCCTCTTCCAGGATGGAGTAGGTGGCGCCTTCGAGCAGCGGATTGTCATCCATGGCCTCGGCAGCCGTTTCGGCGACCAGGCGGGGGCCACGGGCGATGATCTGGACGGCGTCGTCCCAAGAAGGCGGGGGAGTAATGGCGGTCATGGCGCGGGGTTTAGCGGAAAACCGCCGCCGCTCAATGCCGTATCAGGATTGGGGCGTGGCCCGCGAGGTGTCGCCGCTGGCCGCCGCCTCGTCGCGTTCAAAGGCCGCCATAGCGGCGGGAGGCGCGTCGGCCGGCTCGAAGACCTCGGGACCGAGGTCGGCGGGGGCCTCGTCGCTGCTCAGACCGCCGAGGATGCCGCCGCCCTGGCTGGGATAGCGGACGGCGGCGTCGTAGCTGGCCGTCTGGTAGGTGGCCGGGGTGTAGCTGGCGGGTTCGACCATCGACAGATCCGGCGTCGCATGGCTCCAGGCGGTGTCGATGTAGGCCTCATCCGACGCCACGTAACTGACCGGCTGGTAGAGATGATCGGTGCCGATCACATAATCCGGGATGCCGTACGGATAGCTGCTGGTCCCCGCCTCGGCGTCGCCGTAGGCCAGCCGTCCGCTGTCGCCGAGGGCGATCTGCGGTCCGCCGATGCGGCCCTCGGCCAGGGTCGGGCGCAGCACGCCGCCGATCAGAAGCCCCGACAGGGTGGCGACGCCGATACCGTAGAACAGGGACTTCATGGTTGTGCTCCTCCAAGTGCACAGCGCGGAATCCGGGCTTTGGTTGCGTGGCCGACTTAGGAGGGAGTCAGGACCGAGACGGTGAGCTTCGTGCGCAACACAAAGCCGAGGGTCTCGTAGAGGCCGATGGCCCCGGCGTTGCTCGCGTAGGCGTGCAGGAAAGGGGTTTCCTCCCGGGCCTGAATGGCTTCGGCGACGTGGCGCATCAGGTGGCCGGCCAGGCCCTTTCCGCGGTGTTCGGCCAGGGTGCAGACGCCGCTGACCTCGGTGAAGGGGCCGGCGCGCATGCGCTCGCCGGCCATGGCGATCAGCGCCCCGTTCTCCCGCACGCCGACAAAGCGCCCCAGCTCATGGGTGCGGCTGAAGAACGGGCCGGGCTTGGTCAGGGTGGCCAGGGCCAGCATTTCCGGGGCGTCGGCCTCGCTGAGGGAGAGGATCTCGAAGGGCGGTTTGGAGGCGAGGATCTGGCGCTCGGCGACCATCTGCACGGCCTGGGCCTGCATCGACAACGCGGCGCCGGGGACGGGCGGCAGGTCGGCCGGCTCGAACAGATAGACTTCGCCCATTTCCTGGACCAGTTGGCCGAGGCCGGCGAGGCTTTCCGGGGTGGTGTCGGGGATGGCGGCGAACTGGCCGATGGCCGGGTCAAATCTCACGCCTGGGCCACGGGCGATCGCGTAAGCCTGCTGCGCGCCTTTCAGGGCGTTCCAGATCGGGCGATTCAGAGGGTGGGGGCCGGTGACCATCGGGCGGTCCTTATCGGACCGTCGGGCAGGCGAGGCAACCGCTTCAAGCCTTCAATCCGCATCCCAGCGCATGGAACTCGCCGATGGCGCCGTAGACGCCGAAGCCGATGCCTCGGTCGGCCAGCTCGAGGTCGAGGACATTGTGGGCCAGGAAGATCATCACCGAGCCATCGGTCGGGTCGGCCTGCCACCAGCCACCGAAGGCCCCCGGCCAGCTGACCGTGCCGACCCCGCCCTTGCCGCGCATCGGCGAGGCGGTCTCAGGATCCATGACGGTGGCGAGGCCGAGGCCAAATCCGTGGCCGGGCAGGAAGACCGGCAGGCCCATCATCGTCGCCGCCTGGCGCTGTGGCTCGGTCAGCCGGTTGCGGACCATCAGCTGGTAGCTGTGCGGCTGCAACAGGGGGCCGCCGCCCTCGACGAACAGCCGGGCGAAGGCGAGGTAATCGTCCAGCGTCGACCACAGGCCCTGGCCGCCAGACTCATAGGCCATGTCATCCGGTCGATCGGGATAGCTGGAGCCGGCCGAGGCTGTCTGGCGTGGTTCGATGACGCCGTCGGCGCCCCAGCCATAGAGGCCGGCGCGGCGGTGGCGCTGGTCGGCCGGCACGAGGAAGCCGGTGTCGGTCATGCCGAGCGGCTGGAACACCCGCCGGGCCAGAAGTTGGCCGAACGGGACGCCGTCGATCCGGGCCAGCAGCAGGCCGAGAAGGTCGGTGGAGCGGCCGTAGTGGAAACCGGCCCCCGGCTGGTCGATGAGCGGCAGGGCGGCGAGGCGCGCGTTCCAGGCGTCCGGCGCGACCGGGCTGTCGATGTCGCCGCCGAGCGCCTCCGTATAGGCCTGCTTCAAGGGGCCGGGATGGAGATCGCCGTAGGTAAAGCCGGCCCGGTGGGTGAGAAGGTCGCCGAATGTGATTGGCCGCTCGGCGGGAACGGTATCGTCCAGGGGTCCGGAGGGGTCGCGCAGCACCCGCATCCCGGCGAACTCCGGCGCGACGCCGGTGATCGGGTCGTCGAGGCAGAAGAGCCCGTCCTGGAGCATGATCATGGCGGCCACCGAAGTGACCGGCTTGGTCATCGAGGCGACGCGGAACAGGCTGTCGCGGGTGAGGGGACGCCGCGCCGCGATATCCGCCCAGCCGACGGCGCAGCTCTGCACCTCGCGGCCCTGGCGCCAGATCAGGGTGGTCGCCCCGGCCATGGCGCCGGCGTCGACGTAGGCTTGCAGGGCGGCGGCGATGGGGTCGGACACGGGACGGGCCTATGAAAGCGTAGGCCATATATTAAATAGTCAAATTATAAAATAGCAAGATGGTAGCCTGCCGCGAATGAGCAACGAGGCTTCGAACCGGCGCCGGCCGAAGGGCGACAAGCGGACGCGCACCCGGGCGCGGCTGATGGACGCCGCCCTGTCGCTGACCCGCGAGAAGGGGTTCGACCGCACCACCCTGGCTGACATCGCTGAGCGGGCCGGCATGACGACGGGGGCCATCTACGGCAACTTCCGCAATCGCGAGGCCCTGTTCATGGCCCTGGCCGAGCGCCAGTGGGCGCCGGTGCGGCCGGTGTTCGCCCGAGGTTCGACCTTCGGCGAGAAGATGCGGGCCGTCTCGGAGGCGGTGCTGGCCTCGGCGCCGGAACGCCGGGACGCCGCGGTCGGAGCGCTGACCTTCAGGGCTTATGCCCTGACGCATGAGGATGTCCGCCGGCAGGTCACCGACAGCATGACGCGCGGCTTTGAGGGCGGCGCGGCCTGGTTCGAGGCGG
>JBKJSF010000111.1:0-2578 GCA_046595895.1 Caulobacter sp.
GCGCTCCTGGCCGCCGCCGTGTTGGCGCCGGGTCAGGGTGGCGCGGGTTCCGGCGACCAGGGCGCCGACGCCCTGCGGTCCGCCGATCTTGTGGGCCGACAGCGCCAGGGTATCGGCCTGCAAGGCGCTGAAATCGATGGTGATCTTGCCGGCGGCCTGAACCGCGTCGACGTGCAGCCAGCCGCCCGCGGCCCGCACCTTCTCGCCGGCCTGGGCGACCGGCTGGATGACGCCGGTCTCGTTGTTGGCCAGCATCAGGCAGACCAGCGCCCTGCCCGGCCGGCCCAGCGCCGCGTCCAGCCAGGCGAGGTCGGCAACGCCGTTCGCATCGACCGGCCAGATCTCGACCGGCAGGCCGGCGACGTGGGCGGCCTCACAGACGGCGTCATGTTCGGTGGCGCCGAGCAGGATGCGTTCGAACTTGGCGGCCACGGCGCTCTCGATGGCCAGAGCGCTGGCTTCGGTTCCGCCGCTGGTGAAGGTGACCGAGCCCGGCACGACCCCGACCAGGGCGGCCACGGCCTCGCGGGCCCGCTCGAGGTCGGCGCGGGCGGCGCGGCCGGCGGCGTGCACCGACGAGGGATTGCCGACGCGGTCGAGCACGGCGTTGAGCGCCGCCCTCGCCTGCGGCCGCACGGGGGCGGTGGCGTTGAAGTCGAGGTAGACGCTGGTCATGCGGCGACCTTGGAATCGGGCGTCAGACGCCCTTCCAGCACATCGGCCAGGGAGACCGAGGCGAGGTAGCTGTGCAACTGGCGACCCATTTCCTCCCAGAGGTCGTGGGTCGAGCAGCGGACGCCGGCCTTCATGCAGCCCTTGCCGGTGGCATGGCCGCAGCGCGTGGCGCGAAGCGGCTCGTCGACGGCCAGCACGATCTCGGCGATGTGGGTCTCGGTGGCCGGCCGGGCCAGGCGATAGCCGCCGCCGGGGCCGCGCAGGCTCTTGACCAGGCCGCGCCGGCGCAGGCGCGCGAACAGCTGTTCCAGGTAGCTCAGCGAGATTTCCTGACGCGCCGCGATCTCGGCCAGCGACACCGCGCGCGAACCCTCAGCGTCCTGACGATCGGCCAGGTCGGTCATCGCCATGACGGCGTATCGGCCTTTTGTGGACAGACGCATGGCGGATTCCTTGGCATCCGACGGGAGCCCTGTGCTAAAGCCCGCGCCGCGCACCGGCCGGGCCGTTGCGGAGCGCCTGATCTAGGAAGACCAAGCGCAGCGGTCAAGTATTCGGCGCCGCACAAGAGGAGATGAGTTCATATGCCCGAAGTGGTTCTGACCGGCGCGGCAGGCCGGATCGAAGGCCGGTACGCCCCCGGCAAGCGTGAAAACGCCCCGATCGCCCTGATCCTGCATCCCCATCCGCGCGCCGGCGGGCACATGAACCACCCGGTGGCGGTGCAGATGTACCACCTGTTCATGAAGCGCGGTTTCTCGACCCTGCGTTTCAACTTCCGCGGCGTCGGCCGTTCGCAGGGCGAATTCGACGGCGGCATCGGCGAACTGGCTGATGCGGCCACGGCGCTCGATTGGCTGCAGTCGACCAACCCGACGGCCAGCCAGTGCTGGGTCGCCGGCTACAGCTTCGGCGCCTGGGTCTCCATGCAGCTCTTGATGCGCCGTCCCGAGACCGATGGCTTCATCAGCGTCTCGCCGCCGGCCAACATGTACGACTTCAGCTTCCTGGCCCCCTGCCCGGCTTCGGGCCTGTTCCTGCACGGCAGCAACGACACGGTGACGCCGCCGGTCGAGGTCGAGCGGGTGGTCACCAAGCTGCGCAGCCAAAAGGGCATCGTCATCGACTATGAGCTGATCGAGGGCGCTACCCACTTCTGGGCCGAAAATCTGCCGGACGTGGAACGCCACGTCGGCGAATACCTCGACAAACGCCTGGAAGCCGAGCCAGCCTGATGAATATCGACGCCCTCTCCATCGGGAAAAATCCGCCCGAGGATGTGAATGTGATCATCGAGGTGCCGCTGGGGGGCGAGCCGATCAAGTACGAGATGGACAAGGAAGCGGGCGTCCTCTTCGTCGATCGCTTTCTCTACACCTCGATGCGCTACCCGGGGAATTACGGCTTCATCCCGCACACCCTGTCGGGCGACGGCGACCCGGTCGACGTCATCTGCATGAATACCCGCGCCGTCGCTCCCGGGGCGGTGATGAGCTGCCGCGTGGTCGGGGTGCTGCTGATGGAAGACCAGGCCGGCATCGACGAGAAGCTGATCGCGGTTCCGTCGCACCATCTGACCGCCCGCTACGACAACGTGAAGGACTACACCGACCTGCCGCAGATCACCCTCGACCAGGTCGAGCACTTCTTCACCCACTACAAAGACCTCGAGCCCGGCAAGTGGACCAAGGTGAAGGGCTGGGGCGACGCCGCCGAGGCCAGGCAGATGGTGCTGGAAGGCATCGAGCGGGCCAAGGCGGCGAAGGCCTAGTTAGTAGAGCAGATGCGGGCGGCGGGCCTCGAGCCACGCCGTCTCGTCTGGCGTCGTCAGGGCGTCGAGGTCGCCCGGCTGCGCGGCCGGGTCATCGACCCATTCCCGCAGGCCCGGGCCGCCGTTGATCAC
>JBKJSF010000245.1:0-2615 GCA_046595895.1 Caulobacter sp.
CAATGCACCGTCGCTGGCGCGGGTCGCTCCGAACGGCGCCCAGAAGCCAAGGAGCAGGGCCAGCAGCAAGGTCGCCCATCCCCAACGGTGGCCGGCGTAAAGGGTGGTGATGATGAAGACCGGGAAATAGGACGATGAGGCGTCAAAGACGTTGGTCGGGCCGACCAGCAACAGCCGCAACCCGAAGGCGACGAGGAACGCCAGCGCGGCGACGGCCGTTGCGCTGGCGACCGACGGCGGTTTCAGCGGGATGACCCGCCAGAGGATCGGCTCGGCGTCCGGTCCAAACAGGTTGAGGGCGAAACGGCCCATGCGGCTCCGTCCGCCGCCGCAAAACGCCCGACACGCCGCGACGGCTTGTCACAATGATGGACGACCATAACTATGGGGCGCAAGAGAGGTTCATGATGGCCGTCCAGTTCGATCCTTGCGCCGCCCCGGGACAGTGCGTCCTGGCCGGCCTCCGAAACGGCGGCTGATCCCACTTGCGGCTGATCAGACCCCCTAGCTTGCGCCCCTGGGCCCTGGCGGCCTTGATCGTGGTCGCCCTGGTCGCGGCGGCCTGCGCCACCGACTACCGGGTGCGCGAGGGGACCGGCCGCGAGCGCGGCACGGCGGCCCTGACCCACGGCTTTGGCCAGGTCGCCTTTCGCCGCCTGACCGCCGACATGGACCCGGCGATGCTGGCCCTGGCTAGGCGGCACGACGGTGTCGCCAGCACCGACTACTGGGGCCGCATCCCCGGTTGGGAGAGCTTCAACCTGGCCCGCCTGCCGGTGCTCGGCATGGGCGCCATGACCGAGGAGGAAGCCAGGCTGATCAACGCCATGCAGCTGGCCGCCGCCGAGCCGCCGCCGCCGGCCAAGCCCTTCATCCTCAAGGCGGGGCCTGAAGACCGCGCAGCCGCGATTCGATGCCTGACCCAGGCCATCTACTACGAGGCCGCCGTCGAGCCGGAAGCGGGCCAGAAGGCGGTCGCCCAGACGGTGCTCAACCGGATGCGCCACCCGGGCTATCCCAAGAGCGTCTGCGGGGTCGTCTATCAGGGCTCCATGCGCACTACCGGCTGTCAGTTCAGCTTCACCTGCGACGGCTCCCTGGCCCGCGTGCCCAACCCGCTGATCTGGGCCCGGGTCGAGCGAATGGCGGTCCAGGCGCTGAGCGGCTACGTGGAAACCTCGGTCGGCACCGCGACCCATTACCACGCCGACTACGTCTCGCCTTACTGGGCCCCGACCCTCTACAAGATCGTCCAGATCGGCCGGCACATTTTCTATCGCTGGACCGGCCCCTGGGGCCTGCCGCCGGCCTTCACCGGCAAATATGCCGGCGGCGAGGCCAATCTGACGGCGGCCATTCTGCAGGGCCTCGATTCCCGCATCCAGGGAGAGGGCCTGACCCCCGAGAGCATAGCCGGCGCCGCCGCCAGCCTGAACACCGCCACCCGCACGGTGGTGCTGTCGGTCGATGGCGTGGACCAGACCTACACCATGGCCGGCCCGGCCGCCCCGGGCCAGGAGACCCTGCACACACCCGGCGTCCTGGTCCCCTCCCGCCGGGCTCCGACGCCCGAGGAGATCGCCGACATCAACGCCAAGCTGAAGGCGATCGAGGAGGATCCGGATGCGCCGATGAGCACCGCGCCGACACCGCAGCCGGCCCCGAAGACGGATCCGGGGACGGCGCAGGCGGGCGATCTGCCGATCGGGCGGCGGCAGGAGTAGGGGGCGGCGTCCCTCCCCAGTTCGGGGAGGGAGGTCAGAGCCCGAAGGCCTTGGCGTATCTAACCGTCAGCGGCTGCGCCAGCGCCGCCGGGACCAGTTCCAGGGCCATGAAGCTCGGCCCCTTGAACGGCGCGGTCACGGTCTTCGCGAGCTCGGTGCTGTAGCCGACGCGGGGGTAGTAGGCGGGGTGGCCCAACACGATCACCGCCTCGATCCCGGCCGTCGCCAGCCGCCGGTGAGCCTCTTGCATCAGCGCCGTGCCGAGCCCGTCCTTTTGCCGCCCGGGCCGCACCGACAGCGGGGCCAGGGCCGCCAGCCGACGGCCGGTGTCGGTCTCAAGCGGGCTGAACAGGATGTGGCCGACGACGACCCCATCCTCGACGGCGACCAGTTCCAGCACGGCGTCGCCGTCGGCGCGCAGGGCCTCGACGAGGTTGGCCTCGTCCGGTTGTCGGAACGCCGCCTCGACCACCGCGTGGATGGCTCTGTGGTCGGCGGGGTCGGCGGCGCGGATCACTACCACACGCCGATCTTCTGGGCCTCGGCGTGAGGGATCGGCTGGTGGGCGGCTTCATGGTCCTGCTCGGCCAGGAAGCGCACCGCCTCTAGGGCCGCCATGCAGCCCATGCCGGCGGCGGTGACCGCCTGGCGGTAGATATCGTCGGTGACGTCGCCGGCCGCGTAGGCGCCGGGGATGGCGGTCGAGGCCGTGCCGGGCTGGACCTTCAGGTAGCTTCCCGAATGCATCTCCAGCTGATCGGCGAACAGCTCCGACGAGGGCGCGTGGCCGATGGCGATGAAGACGCCGTCGCAGGCCAGGTCACGGGTCTCGCCGGTCTTTACCGACTTCAGCCGCACGCCGGTCACCCCCATTGCTTGTCCGTTTTGGGG
>JBKJSF010000185.1:0-3727 GCA_046595895.1 Caulobacter sp.
AAGCGCGCAGTCCGCCCCGCCGATGGGCGGCGATCCAGCCCCCACTATTTCTTGACGGGATACTTTGGGGTCGACGGATCGCGCAGCTTGATCGGCGGCCCGGTATACGGTTTTGGCGCGGCGGGCGGTTTGCAGCCCCTAGCCAGGCCGATGCCCTTCAGATAGCCGCGCCGGATGCCCCCCGCGGTAATCGCCGAGCGCACCAGCTTGTCGTGTCGCTCGGCCCCGGTCAGCTTCCGCACCCAGCCGCGGTAGGGAATGATGTCCTGGGCGGCCCCGACGATCTCGCGCATGGCCTCGTCGGTGATGAACTCGCGGCTGTCGGCGATCAGCCCGCGGTCTGCCTTGGTCGGCTTGGGCTGGTCCATGTCGGGTCCCAGCGCCTCGTCGAGGGGGAGGATGAGCGCCTCAATCTCCCTGCAGCTCATCGGATAGGGCCTGGCGTAGGGGTCGGCCAAGGAATCGAGGAGCACTTGCGGGATCTTGGTGCGCAGCAGGTTGATGTCCCGCAGCGGCGAGGTCGCGGCGCCGACAAGGCTGCCCTTGTTGACCTGATCGGTGGACCGCACCCGCCCGGGGGCCGGCGGCAGGGCGGTTGCGCAGGCGGCGAGGAGGGCGATCAGGGGCAGGCAGAACAGGGCGCGCATGGCCCTAATTCATATCGCGATGAAACCGTCCCGCAAGCGCTTGCTCCGGCGGGCGGTCGCCCCTATGGTCCGCGCCGCTTCGGACCCCCTTAAGGTCTTTCAAGCGGGCCGGTAGCTCAGTGGTAGAGCATTCGACTTTTAATCGAATGGTCGTGGGTTCGACCCCCACCCGGCCTACCAACTCCTGCACAGGACATTGTGCGGCGGCGATCAAGACGTTGACCATTACTCCCGTCAGCATAACCTGACCCCAGCAGGGGAAAGCAGATGAGCCAGGACATTACCCGTCGCTATGTGCTCGGGGCGACCGCACCGGTCATCGGGCTATCCGCCATCGTGGCCGGCTCCGCCACCCAGGCGGAGCACAAGGCGCCTTCCACGGCCAACTATCGCATTGACGATGAGGCAACGATCATCGCGGCAGCGAAGGCCGTGATCGACGAGGACTACATCGCCACCCTGATCACCATCGATGACAACGGCGTCCCGCGCGCGCGGTCAGTCGGCATCTGGTCCCCCGACAATGACTTGGTCCTCTGGCTCGGCACCCGAAGGACCAGCCGCAAGGTCGAGCAGATCCGGAACAATCCCAAGGCCACGGTCCATTTCGCGCAGGACGACGTCAACGGCGGCTACGCCAACGCCTACTATGCAAGCTTCATGGGAACCGCGACGGTTCACACTGATGACGCCACAGTCCAACTGAGGTCGCCGGAGGAGAAGTACCGGCGCTCGCAGTGGCCCGACTTCCCCGATGATTACGCAGCGATCCGGTTCGAGACCAAATGGCTGGAGGTCTATGGTCGGGGCATCAAGGGCAAGCCCGAAAACTGGCAGCCGCAGGCGGTGACGATCATGCCTTGATCTCAGGGCCCGATCGCTCGGTCAGACGTCGATCCGTGCCGCCGCCGCCCCCAGCAGGGCGGCGTAGGGGTGCAGGATGGCCTTGGTCGGGATGGCGGCGCAGTAGTCGCGGAAGCGGCCCTTGTCCTCGAAGCCTTCCCGGAATTCGCCGGCCCGCAGCCGGTCGATGATCTTGCCGGCGATGCCGCCGCCGAGGTAGACGCCGCCGAACGCCCCGAAGGCCAGGGCGAAGTCGCCGGCCGCCGCGCCGTAGATGCGGCAGAAGCGCCCCAGGGTCTGGGCGGCGAGGGGGTCGCCCTGGTCGGCGAGGGCCTCAATCTCCTCGGGCTTGAGCTCTTGCGCCGGATGGCCGCCGATCTGCGCCAGCGCTCCGTAGAGGTTGACCAGGCCCGGGCCCGACAGGATGCGCTCCAGTGAGGCGCGCCCGAAGCGGGCAGTAAGAATCCGCAGGACCTCGATCTCGGTCTCGTCGGTGGGGGCGAAGGCGATATGACCGCCTTCGGTCACCGCGACGGCGTCACCCTGGGCGTCGCGGACCAGAGCCCCGACGCCGAGGCCCGTGCCGGCTCCGACGATGGCGATCGTGCTGTTCGCGGGCACCCCCGTTACGCCGCCGATGTCGCCGAGGTCTTCGTCGGTCAGGAGGTCGACCGACAGGGCCAGCGCCTCATAGTCATTCAGCAGGCGGCTCGAAGCGAACCCATGCCGGCGCAGGCCCGCCTCCGACATGTCCCAGGGGGCGTTGGTCAGTTCGGCCTTGCCCTCTTTCACCGTCCCCGCGACTGCGATCACCGCCTGGGTCGGTTTCTGGTCCGTCCCCTGCAGGTAGCGGTCGATGGCGTCTTCCAGGGTCGCGTGGTGGGCGACCTTGGAGGCCTGGGGGGCGACCACTGCTACCGCCGGATCCCGGGTGTCAAAGACCGCGAACCGGCAGTTGGTGCCGCCGACATCGCCGACAAGGCGCAGGGTCATGGGGAGAGGTCCTCTATCATGTCGCGCGTTCGGGCATGGCTTAGGCGGATTGGCGGCGCAAGGCGAGGCGTCTATGGATTGTCAAAACCAAAGCAGGGACACCGCCATGAGCATGATCACCACCGAGAAGCGCGGCCACATCGCCATCCTGACCCTGAACCGGCCGGAATCGATGAATGCCCTGGGCGCGGCCGGCGATGGCGATCAGGTGCAGGCGGCCTGCGCGGCCATCAACGCCGACCAGAACATCCGCGCCGTGGTGCTGACCGGGGCGGGCAGGGCCTTCTCGGCCGGCGGCGACGTCAAGGCGATGAAGGCTCGCGAGGGGGCGTTCGGCGGCAGCGGCGTGGCCATCCGCGAGAACTACCGAAACAACATCCACCGCATCGTCCGGTCGATCTATGGCCTTGAAGTGCCGTCGATCGCGGCCGTTAACGGCGCCGCCATCGGCCTCGGCTGCGACGTCGCCTGCATGACCGACATCCGCATCGCCGCCGACACCGCCAAGTTCGGGGTCACCTTCCTCAAGCTCGGTCTGATCCCCGGCGACGGCGGCGCCTGGCTGCTGCCGCGCACCATTGGCATGAGCCGCGCCGCCGAACTGCTGTTCACCGGCGACGTCATCGACGCCGCCACCGCCGAGCGCTGGGGCCTGGTCAGCCGCGTCGTGCCGACCGAGACGGTGCTCGATGAAGCCATCGCCATGGCCGAGAAGATCGCCCAGCAGCCGCCGCATTCCCTGCGTCTCGGCAAATCCCTGCTGAAGCACGGCCAGTCCACCAGCTACGACACCCTGATGGAGATGAGCGCCGCCGCCCAGGCCATCAGCCACCTGACGGAGGATCATATGGAAGGTGTCACCGCGCTGCTCGAAAAGCGGCCAGCCGTGTTCAAGGGGCAATAGAATGAGAACCCTCCTCCCTATCCTGGCGGTGCTGGCGCTGGCCGGCTGCGAGAACCCCGCGCCGGCCCCGGCTCCAGCTCCGGCCCCGGCCCCGGCCCCGGCCCCTGAACCCGCGCCCGTCGTGAAGAGCGACTGGTCGCTGATCGTTTCCAACGGCGGGCAGGCCATCGTCCACGCGCCCGGCGGCAAGGAGGACCTGCGCCTCTACTGCACGGCCGGAGGCATAATCGGCGCCCAGGCCCCGACTCTCAAGCCGATCGGCAGCGAGGAGCGTTTCAGCCTCGGGGCCGGCGGCGACGCCTATGTCCTGGTCGCCGACCCGACCTCCGGCGCGGTGGTT
>JBKJSF010000034.1:0-3593 GCA_046595895.1 Caulobacter sp.
GTGAAACGGCGATTCATGCGGCCCCCGGGGCGACAGGTTGTGACGAAGATTTGCGCCATGTTTGGCGGGGAAGCGCGGCGGCGTCCACCCTTGCGTCGGCGGCGTGGTTTGGCAGTGTGGGCGGATGAGCGATTTTGCGGCCATCCGCGATGACCTGGTCCTGCGGCTACGGCGGGCCGCGCCGGCTATGCGGGTGACGTCCGAGGGCGAGGGCGGGGTGTCGCTGACCTCCGATTTGTGTTCGCCGCTGAAGCCCGGCGAGCCGATGTGGTTCGGCGGGGTGCGGGTCGGGAAGGCCTACGTCAGCTACTATCTGATGCCGGTCTATAGCCACCCGATCCTGGCGGCGAAGATCAGTCCGGGGCTGAAGAAGCGGATGCAGGGCAAGAGCTGTCTCAACTTCAAGGCCGCGGACCAGGCGTTGTTCGACGAGCTGGAAGCACTGACCCGGGAAGGGGCGGCGCTCGACGCCCATCCGTGACTATCGAAGCGGCCGGCCCCGAGGCCTTGCCGCGAGAGGAAACTTCGGGGCCTACTGCGGCGGGGCGGGCAAGGAAGCGCCATGGCGACAACCCGGCCCGAAGGGAGAGAAGCCATGACGACATCCCCTGGGGCCGCGCCCGCCAACGGACCGTCGGCATCCGACTATGGCCTGCTGGTCATGCTGATGCTGATGAACGTCCTCAACTTCGTGGACCGCCAGCTGCTGGCCAGCTTCGCCAACTTCATCAAGCCGGACCTGGGTCTGAGCAACACTGAGTTCGGCCTGCTGACCGGCCTGGTGTTCATCGTCTTCTATGCCGTCGCCGGGTTGTTCATGGGCACATTGGCCGACATGGTCCACCGCCCCCGGCTGATCGCTATCGCCATGTTCGGCTGGAGCCTGTTGACCGCCGCCTCGGGGCTGGCGAAGGGGTTCGTCAGCCTGGCCATTCCGCGCATCTTCATCGGGGTCGGCGAGTCGGCGCTGACGCCGACGGCCATGTCGTTGCTGGCCGACCGCTTTCCACCCGACAAGCGCGGCTTCGCCTCGGGCTTCTACTACATGGGCGTGCCGATCGGGGTCGGGGTCAGTCTGCTGGTCGCCGGCTTCCTTGGACCGGCGATTGGCTGGCGCAACTGCTTCTTCGTGCTGGGGGCCATCGGCGTCGCCTTTTCGCTGATCGTCCTGATGGTGCGCGAGACGCGGCCGTCGCGAAAGGCCGCCGCCGCCCTGCCGGACGCCGTGCCGGCCCCGACCCTTGGCGAACTGATCCGCATCTTCTTGAAGGCGGTAAAGGCCTCGCGGGCCCTGCAGCTGGTCATCCTCGGCGGGGTCTGCATCCATTTCGTGCTCGGGGCGGCGGTCTTCGACCAACTGTGGCTTGTGGAGGAGCGCGGCTTCGAGAAAGCCAGAATCGCCATCATCAGCGGCCTGATCGCCACGGTCGCCGGGGTGGCGGGCAACCTGTTCGGCGGCACGATCAGCGATCTCTTCGCCCGCAAGACCGGTCAGAACCGGGCAATGTTCATGGTCATCGTGTTGCTCGTCCTGCTGCCGGTGAACCTGACCTACCGGTTGATCCCGGCCGAGAACCCGATCTTCTGGCTCTGCGTCGTCGTCGCCTATTTCCAGCTGGGGGTCTTCTACGGCCCTACCTTTTCGGCGGTGCAGGAGCTCTGCCCGCCACAGGTGCGCTCCACGGTGGTGGCCTTCTACCTGCTAAGCCTGAATGTCGTGGGCCTGGGCATCGGCATCACCGGGGCTGGCATACTGGTGGACGCCCTGATCGAAGCGGGCGTCGCCCAGCCCTACAGCTGGACCCTGTTCGCCTTCACGGCGCTCTCGGCCCTCGCCATCCCCTGCTACTTCTTCGCTGCTCGGGCGGCGAAGCGGGCCGGCCTTTCCGGGGCGCCCGCCAGCCTCTAGAGAGGGGCGATGAGCTGGAGCCGGACTTACGAGGGCGAGGAGCCCGTGCGCGTCAACAAGTGGTTGGCGCAGTCGGGTGTCTGTTCGCGTCGTGAAGCCGAGGGGCTGATCGCCGAGGGCCGGGTCAGCATCGACGGCGCGCCGGTCGAGGACGTTGGGCGCAAGATCCTGCCGGGCCAGACCCTGACCCTCGACGAGGCGGGCCGGGAGGCGCTGGCTGCCAAGCTGACGGTGATCATCCACAAGCCGGTCGGCATCGTCTCCTCGCAGCCGGAAGGCGACCAGGTTCCGGCCGTGCGGCTGCTGCGAAAGTCGAACCTCTATGTCGAGGCGGAGGTGTTTCCCAATTCCGACCACAGACTGGCCCCTCTGGGCCGGCTCGACATGGACAGCCGGGGGCTGCTGATCCTGTCGGAGGACGGGGTGCTGGCCAAGGCGGTGATCGGGCCGGACAGCGAGCTGGACAAGGAATACTTCGTGCAGGTGGACGGGGATGTCACCGAGGAGAAGGTCGCCCTGCTGCGGCACGGGCTGGAGCTGGACGGGCGGACCCTGCGGCCGGCCCAGGTCGATGAGGTGATGCCGGGGCGGCTGCGCTTCGTGCTGGTCGAGGGCCGCAACCGGCAGATCCGGCGGATGTGCGAGCTGGTCGATCTGGAGGTGCTGGACCTGTTGCGGACGCGGATCGGGCCGATCGAACTGGCCGACTTGCCGGAGGGGATGTGGCGGCCGATGACGGCGCAGGAGCGGGCGGGGCTGCTGGAGGCTTCCGTTCCGCGGGCATCCTGACCTCGGAATTTTAGGTGTGGCGGGACCATTTGACCCAGGGTCACCCACCCCTGTTCAAACGGTCGTTTCAGACGTATTATCGCTGATAATATAAAACTGGGAGAGACGGTTTTGACGCAGGGTTCAGAAACCGAGCACTTCGATGTGGTCATCGTGGGGGCCGGCCTGTCGGGTGTCGGGGCCGCCAAGCACCTGCAGGACCGCTCGCCGGACCGCACCTATGTCGTGCTCGAGGGCCGCGCCGCGCTGGGCGGCACCTGGGACCTGTTCCGCTATCCCGGCATCCGCTCCGACAGCGACATGTATACGCTGGGCTATGCCTTCAAGCCGTGGAAGGCAGCCAAGGCCATCGCCGACGGCCCCTCGATCCTGGCCTATGTCAACGAGACCGCCACCGAGAACGGAATCGACCGCCACATCCGCTATGGCCATATGGTCAAACGGGCCGACTGGGACACCGAAACCGCCGCCTGGACGGTCGAGGCCGAGGTAGCCGGCAAGCCGGTCCGCTTCACCTGCAACTTCCTTTTCATGTGCTCGGGCTATTACAGCTACAAGTCGGGCTACAAGCCGGAGTTCGCCGGGTCGGCCGACTTCAAGGGCGCCATCGTCCACCCTCAGGAATGGCCCGCCGACCTCGATCATGCCGGCAAGCGAGTTGTCGTTATCGGCAGCGGCGCCACCGCCGTCACCTTGGTGCCGGAGATGGCCAGGACGGCCGCCCACGTCACCATGCTGCAGCGCTCGCCGACCTATGTGGTCAGCCGGCCGGCCGAGGATCCGGCCGCCGAGTGGCTGAAGGCAAAGTTCAAGCCGATGACCGCCTACCGCATCACGCGGTGGAAGAACGTGCTGCTGGGCATGCTGTTCTTCCGTATGGCCCGCAACCGGCCGG
>JBKJSF010000112.1:0-4280 GCA_046595895.1 Caulobacter sp.
TAACGCGAGGAAGAGCCCTTCCTCAGCCGCGGGGAGACGGGAAGATGACGCCTCATCGACCATTCGCTTCGAATGGGCGCGCAGGCTGCGGCTTCTCTCGGACAGGCTGATCGGCCGCGTGGGGTTTCCCGCGCAAAGATCATCTATGCGGCCGCCGGAATCGTCTGGTGGCTGGACCTGAGTATGGAGACCGCAATGGACCGCGCTCAAAAGCAGGTGACGATCGAGACGCTCAAGGGCGTCTTCGCCGACGCCGGCGCCGTGGTCGTGACCCACAATCTGGGTCTGACCGTTGCGGAAATGACCGATCTGCGTGGCCGCCTCCGCAAGGAAGGCGCTCACCTGAAGGTGGTGAAGAACACCCTGGCTCAGAAGGCCCTGGACGGTTCGGTTGGCGAGGCGGGCGACGCCCTCTTCACCGGCCCGGTCGCCATCGCCTATGCGCCGGACCCTGTCTCCGCCGCCAAGGTCGCGACCCAGTACGCCAAGGAGAACGACAAGTTCACCATCATTGGCGGTTTCATGGGTCAAGAGGTGCTGGACAAGTCGGCGGTGGGCAATCTCGCCATGCTGCCCTCCCTCGACCAGCTCCGCGGCAAGATCATCGGCCTTCTGCAAGCCCCTGCGACCAAGATCGCCGGCGTTCTGCAGGCCCCGGCCGCTCAGCTTGCCCGCGTCATGTCGGCCTACGCCGCCAAAGACGCCGCCTGATCGTCATTTTCCCCGACAACACCCACTCCCTAAGGAATTATCCAAATGTCGAAGCTTGAAAAACTAGTCGATGACCTGTCCGCCCTGACCGTCCTGGAAGCCTCCGAGCTGTCCAAGCTGCTGGAAGAAAAGTGGGGCGTCTCCGCCGCCGCTCCGGTCGCCATGGCCGCCGGCCCGGCCGCCGCCGGCCCGGTTGAAGCCGTTGAAGAGCAAACCGAGTTCACTGTTGTTCTGACCGCCGGTGGCGACAAGAAGATCAACGTGATCAAGGAAGTCCGTGGCGTCCGTCCGGACCTCGGCCTGAAAGAAGCCAAGGACCTGGTCGAAGGCGCTCCGCAGAACGTCGTCGAAAACGTCTCCAAGCAGACCGCCGAAGAAGTCGCCAAGAAGCTGACCGAAGCCGGCGCCACCGTCCAGGTGAAGTAAGCTTCGATCCAGCGCTTGCTGATCGAAAAGAGAAGGGCCCGCGGAGCAATCCTCGGGCCCTTTTTCTATGGGTCAGCCGCCAGAGCCTCGGCCGCCAATCCCCGCACCCGCGCCCAGCGAGGATCAACCAGAAGCGCTGCTTCGGTCCAGAGGTCGGCATTGGCCTCACCGCTCATGTCATCGAGCAGCTGATCTATTGTCGCGATGAGGCGCTCCGCCTGCTCGGACCATCCGAGCAGGCCCATCCCCAGAGCGTCGTCGAAGCACAGGCCGAGTTCATCGAGGTGGCCACCGTCCGCCCGCACCCAGGCGATCTGGGCCTCGGCGCCCAGAGCCAGAACCCGCAGGGACTCCGACAGCAGATGCTTGGCTCGTTCTCGGTGCGTCATTTCTCCCGCGGCGCCAGCAGGTCACCCAACCGGTCCGGCGTGCCCTCGATGCGCTCCAGCTTGGGATAGCGAAGCCCGCCGTACCAGGCGATGTCGACGATGCGGTAGCGATCCCCGTCCTTGACGATCAACTGGATAGGTTTCTTGCCCCCCTTGGCCCTGGCGATCGCCCCCTTCATGCGGCTTTCGCTGTAGGCCTCGCCGTCGACGGCGACGACGGTGGAGCCGACCACCAGGCCCTGCTTGAACGCCGGACCGTCCCATTGCACCGACTGGATCTCGCCGGCGGCCTTGAGGTTCATGCCCACTGAATAGATGTAGTCGTGGCGCTTGGCGGCGGTGTCGGCGGCCTTCTGATAGGGGGAGGGCGTCTCGGCATAGACCAGCTTCCAGCCGCCGCGCTTGAAGCCGTCCAGCGGGGCCGGTCGGCCCCGCCCCTCGATTCTGTCTTTCAGAAAGCTCGTCCAGTCGTGGGGCGTGACGCCGTTCAGCGTCGCCACCACGTCTTCGAAGACATAGGTCTTCGGAACCCAGACGCCGTCGTCGCCGCCGAAGAAGGCGCGGGCGAAGTCGTCGAGCGATTTCTTCCCGTCGGTCCGCTCGCGGATCAGGCTGTCGGCGTCGAGCCACACGAGCAGGCCATCGGAATAGTAGTCCTCGTTGCGCTGCCAGCTCAGCCAGCCCTTGGGCTTGCGGGCGCTGATGATCGAATCGTTGGTGGTGTCGGCGATGTCGCGCCATTGCCGACCGACCCGCGCTTCATAGCTTGCCGCCGTCATCGCCAGGTCGTTCAGCGCCTGCTCTCGCGTGAAGAGCCCCGAACGGGCGGCCAGGATTACGCCCCAGAACTGCGTCTGGCCCTCATAGACCCACATCAGGCTGCCCTGCATCGGGGAGGCGTAGTCGGCTGTCCAAAGGTCGGCCCCGCGCCGGAACTTGCCGTTCCAACTGTGGGTGTATTCGTGGGGCAGCAGTCCGCGCGCCGCGGGCAGCTTGTCCCAGCTGGTGAAATACTCCGAATCGCGGCTGTTCTCGCTGGAGCGGTGATGCTCCAGTCCAATGCCGCCCATGCGGTCGGTCAGGGCCAGCAGGAAGTCGTAACGGTCAAAGTGGCGGGCTCCGAACAGCCTGTCGGCCTGGACCACCAGGTTACGGTGCTTGGCGATCTGCTCGTCGCTGGCGTCGAGCAGTTCGGGCCGGTCGGCGACGACGTTCAGCCTGACCGGGCTGCGGCCGCCCGGGTCGAGATCGATCTGGCGATAGTAGCGCCCGGCGAACATTGGCGAGTCGACCAGGGTCTCGAAGCTGACGGTCCTGAAGACGTGGGTGTCGCCCTTGCTCGAGGCGACGTCGAGCGCCACGCCATAGTGCCAGCCCTGCGGCAGGATGGCGGTGGCCTCGACCGGGATCTGCCGAGTGAACCAGCCGGCCGGGTAGAAGGCTGTCGCGTTCCACTGCAGGTTCAGCATCTCGCGGGTCATGACGATGCGGCCCTGGTCGGCGGCGGTGGCCGACAGGAACTGGAATTCCAGCTCGACCTGCCTGGCCCCGGCCGGCACGTTGATATGCAGGGCGAAGACCTCCACGGGGTCGCGCCGCCAGGCCAGGGTCTTGCCGCCGGCGGTGATCTTCAACCCGGCGACTTTCTCCAGCTCGCCGCGCGGCCCGTGCTTGCCGGGCAGCCACTCGGGATAGAGCAGCACCATTGGCCCGGGGCCGGCGACGGGGATGGTCTGCTTCACCGTCATGATCCGGCGGTCGAGATCGGTGGCGTCGACGACCAGCTTCATGGTCCCGGGGTAGGGGATATCCCTGGCGACCGGGATGGCGGTCTCGAAGGGCAGCGGCTGGGGCTGGGCGAGAGCGGAGCCGCCCAACCCGACGACGAGGGCGGCGGCGAGGAGGGCGCTGCGCATGGGCGAGGTACTCTGCAACAATTGAACTGGGGTGGCATAAGAAGGCGGCGGCTCGCCTGACGCAAGATCAGCCAGCGGACCCATATCGAAGCGGCCCCAACGCCTCCGTTTCGAAATGTCAAATTAAACTCACGCGACCCCTTCCATTCGCTGTGGATTTCCCTTATTTCCCCCGTCTCGCGAAATTTCCGTCTTCATTCGAGATGCGATCTCGCGCGCGTGTATGCCCGATGGCCGGTCCGCTCACCCTGCGGACTACTGCGAAGGGCGGCCCCGACGGACAGGGGCCTGTCAGCGTCCGGCGCAAGCCGAGGGTGGACGCGAAGGACATTCTACGCGTGGGGACCTCCCCGCGGGCTTAAGGAAAAAAATGGCGCACTCCTTCACCGGCAAGAAGCGGATCCGCAAGTCGTTCGGTCGTATCCCCGAAGCCGTGCAGATGCCGAACCTCATCGAGGTTCAGCGGTCCTCCTACGAGCAGTTCCTGCAGCGCGAAGTCCGCCACGCGGACCGCCGGGAGCAGGGCGTCGAGGCGGTCTTCAAGTCGGTGTTCCCGATCAAGGACTTCAACGAGCGCGCCGTGCTCGAATACGTCTCCTACGAGTTCGAAGAGCCCAAGTACGACGTCGAGGAGTGCATCCAGCGCGACATGACCTATGCGGCGCCGCTGAAGGTGAAGCTGCGCCTTATCGTGTTCGAGACCGACGAGGAAACGGGCGCCCGCTCGGTCAAGGACATCAAGGAGCAGGACGTCTACATGGGCGACATCCCGCTCATGACCGACAAGGGCACCTTCGTCGTCAACGGCACCGAGCGGGTCATCGTCTCGCAGATGCAC
>JBKJSF010000113.1:0-5810 GCA_046595895.1 Caulobacter sp.
GCGCAACCGCAGGCCAACGGCATGCGTGGAGAGGTGGCCGAGTGGTTTAAGGCGCACGCTTGGAAAGCGTGTGTAGGGGAAACTCTACCGCGGGTTCGAATCCCGCTCTCTCCGCCAAGCGGTGCGGCCCGGTTAGTCGATCAGCCGGTAGGCCGGCAGGGTCAGGAACTCTTCCAGGGATTCCGCCAGCACCATGCCAACGAACAGCGCCGCGGCTTCCTCCAGGCGCGGCGAGGGGAAATCGCGCCGCAGGTCGATCATCTCGTTGGTGAACAGGCCGATGAGCAGGTCTGAGGTCAGCGGCCTGCCGTCGTCCAGCGGCGCGGCCATCTTCACCCATTGCCAGAGTTGAGTGCGGCAGATTTCGGCCGTCGCGGCGTCTTCCATCAGGTTGTAGAGCGGCACGGCGCCCCGGCCCTCGATCCAGGCCTGGGTGTAGCGAACGCCGACCCGGATGTTCTCGCGCACCCCGTCCACCGTCCTGCCGCCGGCATGGACTGCAAGCATCTGGGCCTGGCCAATGTCGAGGTCTTCGAGTTGCCGGTCCAGCTGGTTGGACCCGGGCATCAGCCGGTCGAACACCTCCATGGCCACGGGAACGAGGTCGGGATGGGCCACCCAGGTGCCGTCGTGGCCGGCGGTTGCTTCACGTTCCTTGTCGGCCTTCACCCGGGCGAGGGCCGCATCGTTGGCGGCCGGGTCGCCCTTGACCGGGATCTGCGCGGCCATGCCGCCCATGGCGAAGGCGCCGCGGCGGTGGCAGGTCTGGATCAGCTTCAGGGAATAGGCGCCCAGGAAGGCCTGGCCCATGACCATGGCCGAGCGGTTCGGGGTGAGGAACTCCTCGCGGCCGCCCAGCCGCTTGATGAACGAGAAGATGTAGTCCCAACGGCCGCAGTTGAGGCCGGCCATGTGATCGCGCAGTTCGAAGAGGATCTCGTCCATCTCAAAGGCGGCCGGAATGGTTTCGATGAGGACGGTGGCCTTGAAGGTTCCGATCGGCAGGCCGAGCGCCTGCTCGGCCTGCACGAAGACGTCGTTCCACAGCCGGGCCTCGAGATGGCTCTCCAGCTTGGGCAGGTAGAAGTAGGCGCCGGAGCCCTGGTCCATGGCCGCGCGGGCGTTGTGGAAGGCGTAGAGGCCGAAATCGAACAGCGAGCCGGAGACGGCGGCGCCGTCGATCTCGAGGTGGCGTTCGGGCAGGTGCCAGCCGCGCGGACGGATGATCAGCACGGCGGGGTTGGGACCGAGCGCATAGGATTTTCCGGAGGTGGCGTCGACGTGGGTCAGGGCGCCGGCCCAGCGGTCCTTGAGGTTGACCTGGCCCTCGACGAGGTTGGCCCAGGTCGGCGAAGTGGCGTCCTCGAAGTCGGCCATGAACACCTTCGCTCCGCTGTTGAGGGCGTTGATGATCATCTTGCGATCAACCGGGCCAGTGATCTCGACGCGGCGGTCCTGGAGGTCCGCGGGGATGGGCGCGACCGTCCAGTCGCCGGCCCGGATGGCGGCGGTCTCGGGCAGGAAGTCCGGCAGGGCGCCGGCGTCGAAGGCGGCCTGGCGGGTGACGCGGGCGGCCAGCAGTTCGCGGCGGCGGGCGTCGAAGGCCCGGTGCAGGTCGGCGACGAAAGCGAGCGCCTCGGGGGTGAGGATTTCGGCGGCGCGGCCCTCGACGGGGCCGGTGATCTGGATGTTGGCGGCGGTGTCGAGGGGCATGGCGGATCCTTAACCGGTGACAAGGCTCCGCCCGCGCGAGGCCGCGCGGGCGGAGGTAGGTTTGGACAGTGGACCGCTGCGTCAGGCGCTGACGACGGCGTCCTTCTCGCGGACCGTGGGGACGACCTGGTCGCCCCAGTTGCCGGCCCCGTCGTGGCAGCGGGAGGCGCGGACCAGCTCGACGGAGTAGCCGGCCTCCAGGGCCCGGCGCACCGCTTCGTTGAGACGATGCGAGGCTTCCGCCACCCGGTCGATGGCCCGCTCGCGGGTCGTGGAATCGGGCATCGAGGCGGGCTTGAATTCAGGTTTCGACATAGGTCTTGCTCCTTGAGGCGGTTGCGGTCAGGCGGCCGCGAACTGGTTCATGGTGTTGGCGTGGCCGCCGGCCTTCAGGGCCCGTTCGCCGGCGACCATTTCCTTGAAGGTGTCGCCGAGGTCGGAGCCGACTTCGTGCTGGTGCTTCACCGCCGCCACGCCTCGGCGGATCTCCTCGCGCTGCACCGAGTTGACGTAGGCCTTCATGCGGTCGTCGCCGAAATACCCCCGGCTCAGTTCGTCCATCGACTTTGCGGTCAGGTGGAAGGTCGGCAGGGTGATCAGGTTGTGGAACACCCCGGCCCGGGCCGAGATGTCGGCCTGGAAGTTGGCCAGGCGGCGGTCGGTTTCCTGGCCCAGTTCGGTGGTGTCGTAGTCGGCCGACATCAGCTTGATGCCGTCCGGATAGGCGTCCTCGGCGATCTTGCCGCTGGCGATCCACTCCTGGCGCACCTGGCCGCGCAGATTGAGCGTCCAGTTGAAGGACGGCGAGTTGTTGTAGGTCAGCTTGGCGTCCGGCACGACGGCGCGGACCTCGGCCACCATGGCGGCGATCTCATCGACATTCGGCGTGTCGGTCTCGATCCAGAGCAGGTCGGCGCCGCCCTGGGTCAGGGAGGCGATGCAGTCCTCGATGACCCGCGCCCGTCCGGTGTTTTCCTGGAAGGCGAACAGGCCGTTGGGCATGCGCACCGGCTTGACGAACTCGCCGCCCTGGTAGAGCGCGATCTCGCCCTCCTGGATCGGGTTGTCGGCGGTGATGACCTCGGTCTTCAGCCATTTGATGTAGTCACTGGCGAGGTCGCCCGGATGCTGGCTGACCGGCACCTTCTGGGTCAGGCCGGCGCCCAGGCTGTCGGTGCGGGCGACGATGACGCCCTCGTCGACGCCCAGTTCCTCGAAGGCCAGACGGCAGGCGCGCAGCTTCTCGATGAAGTCTTCGCGCGGCACGGTGACCTTGCCGTCCTGATGACCGCACTGCTTGGCGTCGGAGACCTGGTTCTCGATCTGCAGGCAGCAGGCGCCGGCCTTGATCATCTCCTTGGCCAGCAGGTAGGTGGCGTTCTCGTTGCCGAAGCCGGCGTCGATGTCGGCGATGATCGGCACGACGTGAGTTTCGAACTCGTCGATGGCCTTGATGGCGGCGCGTTCGCCGACCTCGTCGCCGGCCTTGCGGGCCTCACGCAGCACCTTGAACAGGTCATTGAGTGCCACCTCGTCGGCCTGGCGCAGGGAGACGTAGATCTCCTCGATCAGCTCGACCACGGCGGTCTTCTCATGCATCGACTGGTCAGGCAGATGGCCCCAGCGGTTGCGCAGGCCGGCGACCATCCAGCCAGACAGATAGACGTAAGCGCCCTTGGTCGTGCCGCGCAGGCGCTTGACCGACTTGATCATCTGCTGGGCGTGGAAGCCTGACCAGCAGCCGAGCGACTGGGTGAACTTGGAGCTGTCGGCGTCGTACTCGGCCATGTCGGCACGCATGACCACGGCCATCGAGCGGGCGATCTCGAGATGGGTCGGATAGGTGTTCTGCAGCTTCAGCTGGATGATGTCGTCGACCGCGATGCCGCTGGAGGTGACGCCGGCCGGGTAGCGGCGGAGCAGGGCTTCACGGTGGTCGGCGTAGGTCTTGCGCGTCATGGTCTCGTCCGGTGCGGTAAAAGTCAGAGGGCGAACTAAGAGCGACGGCGGACCGAAGGCGAGTGAATTGAGGCGAAATTGTCACGCCATGACATTGTGTTTTTTGTAAATAAGTGACAACGTGACGGAATGGCGACGAGCGACAAGAAGCTGTTCCTGGGCGGGCGCCTCAAGCGTCTGCGCCGCGATCTGGGGGTCACCCAGAGCGCCATGGCCGAGCAACTGAAGGTCTCGCCCAGCTACCTCAATCTGCTGGAGCGCAACCAGCGGCCGGTGACGGCCCAGGTCCTGCTGCGGCTGGCCGACGCCTACGACCTGGACCTGCGCAGTCTGTCAGCTGACGAGCCGGGGGGCGGGGCGGGGCTGGAGGAGGCGCTGGCGGATCGCATGTTCCAGGACCTGGCCGTCAGCCGCCATGAGATCGCCGAGGTGGCGGAGCTGTCGCCGACCATGGCCGAGGCCTTCGTGCGGCTCTACCGCGCCTTCCTCGATCGCGGCGCCCTGATCGACATGGGCGCCCTCGAGGGCCACGACGGTCCACATCATGGGGGCCCGCAAAAAGCCTCGCCGACCGACTGGGTGCGGGACCTGGTCGCCACCCAGCGCAACTATTTCGGCGAGCTGGACGAGCTGGCCGAGCAGATGCTGGCCGGCCTCGGCGCCGACCCGCGCGACCTGTCCGTGGCGGTCCGCGAGCAGCTCCAGGTCCAGTTCGGCGTGCGCACCCGGATCATGCCGGTGGAGGTGATGGCCGGAGCCCTGCGCCGCTACGACCTGCACCGCAAACAGCTGCTGATCGCCGAGACCATGGCCCCGGCCAGCCGCACCTTCGCCATCACCTACCAGCTGGGCCTGCTGGCCCATGGCGAGACCCTGTCGGAGATCGCCGGCCGCTTCTCACCGCCAGACCGGGCGACCCGCCAGCAGCTGAAAGTCTTCCTCGGCAACTACCTGGCCGCCGCGATCATGATGCCCTACGGCAAGTTCCTCGCCGCCCTGGAGGAGACCGGTTACGACATCGAGCGGGTCCGCTCGCGGTTCGGGGTGTCGTTCGAGCAGGCCGCCCACCGGATGACTACCCTGGCCCGGCCGGGGGCCCGCGGCATCCCCTTCTTCATGGTCAGGGTCGATGCGGCCGGCAACATCTCCAAGCGCTATGCCAGCGGCCCCTTCCCCTTCGCCCGGTTCGGCGGCACCTGTCCGCGCTGGAACGTCCACGACAGCTTCAAGACCCCTGGCCGGATCATCACCCAGGTAATCGAAACCCCGGACGGCGAACGCTACTTCACCCTGGCCCGGACGGTGCGGCGGGTGGCCGGCCTGCAGGCCGGGCTGGAGGACGAACTGGTGGTCGCCCTGGGCTGCGAGCTCAAGCACGCCGCCAAGCTGATCTACACGCGCGGGCTGGATATGGCCGCCCCCGCCGTGGTCGAGGTCGGGCCCGCCTGCCGCATCTGCGAGCGCCGCCTCTGCCCGCAGCGGGCCGCGGCCCCGGTCAACCGCACGGCCCTGGTCGAAGAGTCGGTGAAGAGCATCTCTTCGTTCCCGTTCGTCGTTTGACCGACGGGGCCGGGCGCGACTTGCGATCGGCCGGCGCCGGCCAGGGTCAGAAGCTCTTGGGCAAGCCCAGGACGTGGGTGGCGACGTGGCTGAGGATCAGGTTGGTGCTGATCGGAGCCACCTGGTAGAGGCGCGTTTCGCGGAACTTGCGCTCGATGTCGTATTCTTCGGCGAAGCCGAAGCCGCCGTGGGTCTGGACACACATGTCGGCCGCATACCAGCTCGCCTCGGAGGCCAGCATTTTTGCCATGTTGGCTTCGGTGCCGCAGGGCTCGCCCCCGTCGAACATGGCCGCGGCCTTGTCGACCATCAGCGCGGCGGCGGTGAGCTGGACATGGGCCCGGGCGATGGGGAACTGGACGCCCTGGTTCTGGCCGATCGGCCGACCGAATACCTGGCGCTCTTTCGCATAGGCCGAAGCGCGCTCGATAAACCATTTGGCGTCGCCGATGCATTCTGCGGCGATCAGGATCCGTTCGGCGTTCATGCCCGACAGGATGTAGCGGAAGCCCTTGCCCTCCTCGCCGATCAGCGCCGAAGCGGGGATCGAAAGGTCGTCGAAGAACACTTCCGTCGTC
>JBKJSF010000257.1:0-3293 GCA_046595895.1 Caulobacter sp.
GCCTTGACGCCGCCGGGGGTGTTGACCTCGACCACGTCGCCCATTTCCTTGCCGATCATCGCTCGGGCGATGGGCGAGGTGATGGAAACGCGGCCACCCTTCACGTCGGCTTCGTGCTCGCCGACGATCTGGTAGCGGGCCTCTTCCTCGGTGTCCTCATCGACGACGCTGACCGTGGCCCCGAACTTGATCTGAGCCCCCGAAAGCTTGGAGACGTCGATGATCTGGGCGCGGGCGATCTTGTCCTCGATCTCGGCGATGCGGCCTTCGATCCAGCCCTGCCGCTCCTTGGCGGCATGGTATTCGGCGTTCTCACTGAGATCGCCATGCGCCCGCGCTTCGGAGATCGCGGCGATTACCGCCGGACGCTCCAAAGTCTTCAAACGCCTTAATTCCTCGTCGAGGGCGCTATAGCCCCCGGCGGTCATAGGTACCTTTTCCATATGGGAAAATTCGCTCGGTTCGCCCTGGGAGAGTTGTCGAAGAATACAAAATCCGGCCGCGGGCGGAGGCGTCCGGGGGCGTCGAAACTAGTCGCGGGGGGTTTGAAAAGCAAGGGTTAATGCTGCACTGCCGCATTCATCGGTCGCAGTTCGGCTAACGCGGGCCTTCCTGGGCCCGCAGCGTCTGGCCGACAAACCGCGAGCCGGCCTTGGAAAAATGGCCCTCGTCCCACTGCATCGGTGAGCCTTCGGGGGTCGTGGTGAGACAGACGCCGGCCGGGCAGACGGCCCGCATCACAGACAGATAGGGCGTGCCCGCCCTGGCCGCGACCTGGACCATCGCCGGCTCCATGCGGTCGGCGTCACGCAGCCGGCGGCGGGCCGGCAGGTCCGGCTGGCCCAGATGCTCGGCCAGCGCCAGCAGGCGTGGCAGGCTCTGTTCGTAGGTCGGGGCCGGGCCGATGAGGACGGCGTCGATGCCCCGACCCTTGAGCCAGGCAAGCGTCTCGCCGACGGCGGCCTCGTCGCCCGATCGCCACAGGCCGGCCAGATAGACGCGCTCAGGCGGCCGGTGGGTCAGGACGTCGTCGTAGAGGACGGCGATCAGCCGGCGGCACTGCGCGCTCGCCCCGTCGGCCGGTTGGCGGGTCATGCGGCAGCTGGAGACGGTGGCCTGCAGCAGGGCAGCCTCGGGATGGGCCTGGCTGAGGCCATACCACAGGTGGTTGGCGTGGCTGTCGCCCATCAACAGGTAACTGGTCTTGCCCGGCAGCGGATCGACACAGCCGGCCGGCCAGGCGGTCAGCGGGCCGTCGGGGGGTGGCAGGCAGGCTTCATTCCGGCGGGCGGTGCGCTCGGCTCTGGCGGCAATGGCGTGGACTTTGGGGCTGAAGCGGCCGGGCAGGCCGCCGGTGGCCAGGATGACCAGGCTCGGCGCGGCGACCAGCAGGGTGGCGATGAGGGCGGCCAGGTAGAAGCGGCCGGTGCTCAGGCCGTCGCGGCGGTCGCGGATCGGAACCTCGACCAGCTTCCAGCTCACCGTCGCCAGGGCCACGGCCAGGGCGAAGACGGCGAGAGGGGCGATCGTGCCCGCCTGCTCCCCGAACAGCATCCGTTGGAAGGAGATCAGCGGCCAGTGCCACAGGTATAGGCTGTAGGAGATGAAGCCGTAGAAGCGCAGCGGCGGGATCGACAGCAGGGCCCCGGTCGGGGTGTCCTCGCCGGCCGCCAGCAGCATCAGGGTCCCCAGGCAGGGGGCCAGGGCGGCGAGGCCCGGCATCGGCGTCCAGGGCTGGAAGGTCGCCATCGACCAGAGGACGAGGCCAAGGCCCGCAATACCAAGGCCTGCGCGGATGCGACGGTCGGTCGGGGTCGGGATCGCCCCCATGGCCAGCAGCACGCCGAGCAGCAGCTCCCAGGCCCGGCCGACCGGCAGGTAGAAGGCGGCCGAGACATGGTCTTTCGCCCACCACACCCCGACGGCGAAGGAGGCGAGCGCGATGATGCCGAGCACCGGCTTGATAGCCTTCGGGAACCAGCGCCACAGGCCCAGCATGACCATGGGGAAAACAATGTAGAACTGCTCCTCCACCCCCAGCGACCAGGCGTGCAGCAGGGGGTGCATGTCCGGCGGGGCGGCGAAGTAGCTGATCGTTCGCCAGAACCAGAGGTTGGCGGCAAAGCCGAGGGTCGAGAGGCTGGAGCCGGCGTAGGCGACCAATTCGTCCGGAAACATGTGGAAACAGGCCATCGCCGTCGTCGCGGCGATCATCAGAAGCACGGCCGGCAGCAGGCGGCGGGTGCGGCGCTCCCAGAAGTCGATCAGCGAGAACTGGCCTGTCGCCTGGCGCCGGGTGACGACGCCGGCGATGACGAAGCCGGAGATGACGAAGAACACATCGACGCCGACGAACCCGCCCGGAACCATCGGCAGGCCCAGATGCCCGGCGAACACCGCCAGCACGGCCAGGCCCCGCAGGCCGTCGATGTCGGTGCGATGTTTCAAGGCGGGCCCCGGGAGAGAAGGCGGGGGTTTCACCATTCCCCGGCCGTCAGGGCAAGGGGCCGCCGCTTCAGGACCCTTCGGGCGGCGCGGTCATCTCCTCGACAAACTCATCGACCGAGTTGGCGGCGAACAGCCGACGCAGGAAGGCCACCACCTGCAGCAGCGATGACAGGAAGCCGATGAAGGAGGCGACGAGCTGGAAGGCCTGCCAGGCCAGCCCGAACGCCGCGCCCGAACTGATCGCCTCGACGAGCGGATAGACAAGCTGGCTGATGGTGACGCGGAACTGGGCGTAGGCGCTGGAATATTCGATCGACCGATCCGCCACCCAGGCGGCGGCGACGCAGGCCGCCACCGGCGACCAGAGCAGGGGCAGCGCCAGCAGCACCGCCAGCAGGACAACGGCGACCCGGGTCCCGATCGACTGGCTCCCGACGGTGTCCCTGATCACGACCCCGATCAGGCCCAGCGACAGCGCGCCAAGCCCGATGGGGATCAAGAGGTCGGCCAGGTCGATGACATCGATCTTCAGCAGGAAATGACCGGCCAGGGCGACCAGCAGCACAAGGACGAAACCGCCCATCCAGGCCAGGCCATACCAGCCGAGCCGGCGCTTGATCAGTGCAGTGTTCATGGCGGGCCCCCAGCCTGCAAGAAGGCGCTAACCATGCCGCGTGGCCGGCGCGGCGTCCACTGAGCTGGTGCGCCGGAATGTACGGCGTTGCCAGACGCCGCCTCAGCCGCGCAGGCTGCCACCGATGACCGCCCTTCCTCTCGCCGTCCTGATGATGCTGGCCAGCGGGGCGATCCACGCGATGGTCAATGCCATCCTCAAGTCCGGCAAG
>JBKJSF010000004.1:0-4782 GCA_046595895.1 Caulobacter sp.
CGACGCCGGGGACCGGCACGGCGGCCAGGGCGATTTCGAGTTCGTAAAGGCCGTCGTGGCGCGCCTCGTCAATGCGCGGCGCCTGGCTGGTCGGGCCGATGAACATGCCGGAAAACAGGTAGGACATCGCCGGATGACGCTGCCAGTGCAGGATCAGGCTTTTCAGCAGGTCCGGGCGGCGCAGCAGCGGGCTGTCCTCCGGTTTCGCGCCGCCGAGGATGAGGTGGTTGCCGCCGCCGGTGCCGGTGTGGCGGCCGTCGATCATGAATTTGTCGGCGCCAAGCCGGGTGTTGCGGGCCTCCTCATAGACGGCCGTGGTGATGTCGACGGCCTGGCGCCAGCTCCTGGCCGGCTGCACATTGACCTCGATGACGCCGGGGTCGGGAGTGACCTTGATGAGGTCGATGCGGGGATCGGCCGGCGGACCGTAGCCTTCGAGCCGCAGCTTCTGTCGGAGCTCGGCGGCCACCGCCTCGACCTGGGCGACCAGCTCCAGATAGTCCTCGACCGTTTCGGTCGGCGGCATGAAGACATGCAGAATGCCGTCGCGGGGCTCGAAGATGATGGCGGTGCGGACGTAGCCTGTCCGGGCGTGCAGGGCGGCGCGGGCATGGTCGCGCAGATTGTCCGCCGCCTGCTGGCGGAAGGCCTGGTGGGGCGGCAGGGGATCGCGCGGCTCGAAGGGGTCCCGCACCCGGATGTGCGGATAATCCTCCTCGGACAGTTCAGGCAGGCTGCCGAGCGGCAGGCGGTAACCGGCCGGCGAGGAGCCGGGGACAAGAAACAGCCGCTCCCGTCGAAGCGTCCAGGTCTCGGTCATCCAGCCGCTGTCGTCGCCCTCGCTCCAGCGGCGGATCGGCAGGACATAGGCGCGGATCCGGGCCAGCCGGCCGTCGAAGGCTTTCAGCAGCAGGGCGCGATCTTCCGGCGTATCGGTGGCCAGGGTCCCGGCGTCGAAATTGTCCGGGAGTTTGCCCTCCTGGCCGATCCAGTGCAGCGGATCCTCCAGCGCCGCGATGGGGCTGTCCGGGTCGAGGCCGAGGGTTTCGGCGAAGCGGGCGGCGAAGCGCGAGGCGGTCTGATTGTCGGCCGGCGGGCCTCTGGCGGGGGTCTCGCCGGCGATGGCGTCCAGATCGGTCCAGATCGGCTGGGCGTCGGCGCGCCAGAACAGGACGAAGGCCCAGCGCGGCAGAACCTCGCCCGGATACCACTTGCCCTGGCCGTGCTGCAGCAGGCCGCCGGGGGCGAACCGCGCCCGCAGGCGGCGGATCAGGCTGTCGGCCAGGCCGCGCTTGGTGGGCCCGACCGCATCGGTGTTCCACTCGGCCGATTCGAAGTCGTCGATGGAGACGAAGGTCGGCTCGCCGCCCATGGTCAGGCGAATGTCATGGTCGGCCAGATGGCGGTCGACGGTTTCGCCAAGCGCGTCGAGCGCGGCCCAGCGTTCCTCCTCGAACGGCATGGTGATGCGGACCGGCTCGATCAGCCGGGTCACCGACATCTCGAAGGTGAAGTCGACCTCGGCCGGGCTGGCGACGCCGGTGATCGGGGCGGCGGAGCTGTGGTGCGGCGCGGCCGACAGGGGGATGTGGCCCTCGCCGGTCAGCAGGCCCGAGGTGGCGTCGAAACCGATCCAGCCGGCGCCCGGGATATAGACCTCCGCCCAGGCGTGCAGGTCGCAGAAGTCCGTGCTGGACCCCGATGGGCCGTCGAGGGCGTCGATGTCGGCCTTGAGCTGGATCAGGTAGCCGGACACAAAGCGGGCGGCCAGGCCCAGCTTGCGGACGATCTGGACCAGCAGCCAGGCGCTGTCGCGGCAGGAGCCGGAGGCGAGCGCGAGGGTCTGTTCCGGCGTCTGCACGCCGGGGTCCATCCGCACCAGGTAGCCGATCTCACGCTGCAGGCGGGCGTTCAGATCGACCAGGAAGTTGACGGTGCTGGCGGCCGAGGAAGGCAGACGGGAGACGTAGGACGAGAGGGCCGGGCTGTCGTCCTCGACCGACAGGTAGGGGGCCAGCTCCCGCGCCAGTTCGGGGGGATAGGCGAAGGGCATCGCCTCCGCGTAGGGCTCGACGAAGAAGTCGAAGGGATTGACCACCGACATCTCGGCGGTGAGGTTCACCTCGACGCTGAACTCCCGGACCGGTTCGGGAAACACCAGCCGGGCCAGCCAGTTGCCGAAGGGGTCCTGCTGCCAGTTGATGAAATGCCCGGCCGGAGTGACCTTCAGGGCATAGCTCTGCACCCGGGTGCGGGTGTGGGCGGCCGGACGCAGGCGGACAACCTGGGGTCCGAGCACGACGGGTCGGTCGTAGGCGTATCTGGTCAGGTGGTGCAACGCGACAGTGATGGACAAGAGGCTCTCCGCGCCGGCGACCCCGAACCGGCTCGATCGATAGCTACACCATCGAAGCCGGCTGGTAACGCCGAGGTTCGATTTGGGGGCCGTGATCTTTTGTTTTGGGATAACCAACCGGGGCCCGGATTATCGGCCCCGGCTCATCACGGCGCGAACACCTCGATCGCGGCGGGGCGGACGATGAAATGCGCGGGTCTCGGTGACGATGTCGCCGTCGCCGTTGATGGGTCGCGGCGTCCGGGTGCGGACGTCGAATTCGACGCAGCGGGAGGTCTGGATCTCCGCCCAGAGGCCGTGCCGGCACTGTCGGAAGGCTCCGAAGCGGAGCGCCAGTTTCCAGACCGCGCGGGGGTCGAGCCTGTAGAGGTCGAGGTGGCCGTCGCTGATGCTGGCGTGCTCATGGATGATCGAGCCGCCGCCGCAATGGCGGCCATTGCCGATGGCGATCTGCAGGGTCCGAAGCGCGACGGTTTCTTGTCTGTTGATGATTTCGGCGTCGAAGGGGCGGGCGGCCAGCAGCACCTGCAGGAGGCGCCGCCGCCGCAGGCCGCGCCTCAGCCCTGGAACAGCGGCTATGGCCGCGAATAGGGGAACGGGGTGAATACGGCGAGGGCGGAGAATATGGCGAACGCGGCGAGTACGGCCGCGGCCATGGCGGCTATCACAGGGAGCGCTCGATTTTCGATATCTTCGACTGAGCCGCCGGTAGTCAGCAAAAGGGCCCGGATTGCTCCGGGCCCTTCGCTTTGTCTCAGCCGTGAGGCGTGAGGCCTACTCGACGATCTTCGACACAACGCCGGCGCCGACGGTGCGGCCGCCTTCGCGGATGGCGAAGCGCAGGCCCTGGTCCATGGCGATCGGGGTGATCAGCTCGACGTCCAGTTCGGCGTTGTCGCCCGGCATGATCATTTCCACGCCTTCGCGCAGCTTGATGATGCCGGTCACGTCCGTCGTGCGGAAGTAGAACTGCGGACGGTAGTTGGTGAAGAACGGGGTGTGACGGCCGCCCTCTTCCTTGGTCAGGATGTAGGCTTCGGCCACGAACTTGGTATGCGGCGTGATCGAGCCGGGCTTGCAGAGAACCTGACCGCGCTCGACGGCTTCACGCTTGGCGCCGCGCAGCAGCAGAAGCTTGAAATCCATGCAGAAGACCCGGCGTCCCGGCCGTCTTGCCGAGATGGCAAACGCTTGACATGTGATTTGAATTCCTTTGGTCTCGGCAGTCGGCGGCCCTTAACCGGGAAGTCCGAGCGGGGGAGCTTGATTTGGGGGGTCGCCATGAATTTGAAACTGGTCGTTCGCCGACTGGTCACCGCCACGGCCATTCTGGCCGCCTCGGCGGCGTATGCTTCGTCCGGGGAGGTCTTCGGAAGCGGCCTTGCCGAGTCCAAGATCCGCTCCTGCGAGCGCGCCAGGATTGACGCCAAGGGTTTGGCGGCCGTGGCCGCCATGACCCAGCCGGGCAAGAGCCCGGTGCGCATGACCTGGTATTCGCCCTGCGACTGTGCGGAGGACGCATCGGCGCCGGTGATGAGTCGCTGGTCGTGTTCGGTGAGCGCGCGCTGGTCAAACGATCCAGGCTAGGAAATCGAAGGGGGCGGGAGATCGTGATGAAGCTTAGAGCGGCGGCGTTGTGCGTCGGCGCATTCATGGCGGTGGCCACAGGCCTGGCCGGAGCGGGCGATGCCAAGGCGCAGGCACAGCCGACCCTGCAGTCCGCGCACCTGTTCTTGAACCAGATGCTGCCGGACGGGGCGACCACCTTTGACGGTCAGACCACCAGCGGTGACTATTCGGCCGAAGTGAGGATCACCACCGTGATCAGCTCCGGCTGTGAGACCACCCTGTACGGGATCGCTGAGGACAACCAACGGCGCTTCAGCCGCAGCATCAACTGGGCCAAGGTTTCAAACGTCTACTACTGGCGAGGCGTGCGAATTATGGGCGCCATCAAAACCACAAACGGCAGCGTGATCGACGAGATGGTTGTTACGCCCGCGGGTCCCACGACGGGCGAGCGTATCGCCACGGCGATGAACTTCCTGCGCGAGAAGTGCGATACGGCGGCGAATACAGGGTTTTAGGACAGGACGAACCATCGGCTCCATCCAGCGGGGCAGGAGGGGCCCGGAGCAGCGGGGACCCACGAGCCGGAGCCCTGCCCCGACCCCCATAGCAAAAGGGCCCGGATTGCTCCGGGCCCTTCACTTGTCTCAGCCGTGAGGCGTGAGGCCTACTCGACGATCTTCGACACGACGCCGGCGCCGACGGTGCGGCCGCCTTCGCGGATGGCGAAGCGCAGGCCCTGGTCCATGGCGATCGGGGTGATCAGCTCGACGTCCAGTTCGGCGTTATCGCCCGGCATGATCATTTCCACGCCTTCGCGCAGCTTGATGATCCCGGTCACGTCCGTCGTGCGGAAG
>JBKJSF010000045.1:0-5177 GCA_046595895.1 Caulobacter sp.
AGGCGCAGGCGGCGCCAGGCGTCGAAACTCATCACCAGGTCGATCATCTCGACCAGCAGGGGGTCCGCCTTGATCTCGTCAGGCAACAGGGCGGTTGCCATGCTACGCTGCAGCCGCAACAGTTTCAGATGGTCCTTCTGGAGGAAGCTTGAGCGGGCGCGCTGGGCATCCGCCGCGATCTGGTAGGGCATCATCTCTTCAAACAGTCGCACCCGTCGGTGGATCAGGTTGCGCAACCGTTCCCGCCAGCTATCGCCAACCACCGGCTCGGCGGCGATCGGAGCCAGCCGGGCCAGCATCATGGCCTGCATCTCGCGGTAGAGGCTGTCCATGTCGTTGAACAGGCGAAAGACGGTGCGCAGGCCGACCCCGGCCCGCTCGGCCACCGCCTCGGCCGATGGGGCGACGCTGCCCTCCGCCACCAGCGCCATCATGGACTCGACAATTCGGGCCTTGCTGGTCTCGGCCCGCAGGCGGCGGCCGTCGGGCGGCGAGGCGGGAGGAGTGGCGGCCATGACCTCCGCAATTGCCGCCGCCGGCGCGCGAAGTCCACCCTCGGCGGTCATCCGGCCGGCGTCGGACTGCACTGGATCAACAGCTGGCCCTTGAGGCCGGCCTTGCGGTGGATGCCGAGGGCGGCGACTTCGGCCGAGGTGGCGATGGCCACGAAGGCGGCACGGCTGGGGTATTCCATGATGGCGGCGACGTCCCACAGCTCACCGACCTCGCCGATCACCAGATGGTCGATGGCCCCCGAGAAGAGGAGCCGCCCGCCCTTGGCGGTGACCAGGGCGCTCATCGGAGTGCCGTAGCGCATATAGGCTTCGCGGCCGCTGATCCTGGGCTCGGCGGGATCGTCATACTGGGCGATATCGTGGAATTTCAGCAGGTTGAGCATCTGGATGGGCGCATCGCCAACCAGGGTCAAAAGCCCCAAGAGCTGTTCCTGCTTGGGCATCACCGCGTTTTCGACATGCATGGCTCGGCTCCCGTCTTGACGGCTCAACTTATTTTGGCATTATTAGTGCCAATAGTTTCAGGAGCGTCAAGCCACCTGATCGAAAGTCTGGAGGGACCCCAGTGTCAGAAGGCGAGCCGGCCGGCGGCGTGGTCCGCTATTTTCACCAGGCGGACGATCCCTACAGCCACCTGGCGGTGCAGCTGCTGCCGCGCCTTGCCGCCGCCTACGACGTCACCGTCGAGGTTTTCCTGGTCCCCGCCCCCATCGAAAGCGCAGCCCCTGACCGCGAGCGGCTGGCCGGCTGGAGCCTGCGCGACGCGGCCCGCCTGGGCGCCGCCCACAACCTGTCCCTGCCGGCCGCTGCCCGCCAGCCGACCGCCGATCAGACCGCCATCGCCCAGCAGGCCCTGGCAGCGGCCCTCAGCCAGCCGGACTTCGCGGCCCGCGCCAAGGCCATCGGCGAGTCTCTCTGGCGCGGCGACGACCGCGCCCTCGAACGTCTGCCGCTGGCGCCCGCGGCCGAGGTCCTGGCCGAAGGCGAGGCCAGGCGCATGGTGCTCGGTCACTACCTGGGAGCGACCTTCCAACACGGCGAGATGTGGTTCTGGGGTCCGGACCGTCTGCACTATCTGGAAGACCAGCTTTCCCCCTATAGGCGCTCCGGCGCCGCTCCGGTCGCCCGGCTGATGCAGGAGGGAGCCGCGCCCGAGCTGCGCAGCCCGGTCACTCTCGACGTCTTCGCCTCCTTCCGCAGCCCCTACACGTGGCTGGCCGCCCGGCGGGTGCGCGAGCTGGCCCAGCGGCATGGCGCGACCCTGCGGTTGCGCCCCGTGCTGCCGATGGTCATGCGCGGCCTGCCCGTGCCGCGCGAGAAGCAGATCTACATCGTCCGCGACTGCTGGCGTGAAGCCCTGCGTCAGGGCATCGCCTTTGGCCGAATGGTCGATCCCGTGGGCCTCGGCGTCGAGCGCGGCATGGGCGTGCTGGGCCGGTCTATGGCGCTGGGCAAGGGCATGGCCTTCGCCGAATCCTTCCTGGCCGGGGCCTTCTCCGAAGCCATCGACGCGACGACCGATGATGGCCTGTGGACCATGGCCGAACGGGCAGGGCTGACCAGAGACGACGTCGCCGCCGGCCTGGCCGACGAGACCTGGCGCGACATGGCCGAGGCCAACCGCCTGGAAATGCTCGAGCTCGGCCTGTGGGGCGTGCCCTCGTTCCGCGTTGCGAACCTGCCCGGCCACTGGGGCCAGGACCGCCTGTGGGCGGTCGAGCAGGACTTGATCAGCCTGGCCAGGGAGCTCGCCGGATGAAGCGGATCATCGCGGTTCTCGTCGTCGCTACGTTGCTGCTCGGCGGGGCCTGGATGTTCCGGGGTCCCATTGCCCTGAAACTCAGTGACCGGGCCGTGGCCGGCAATATGAGGGCTGACGCTGTCGCCGGCCTGCCCGACGGCCTGCACGCCTTTGTCTGCGGCTCCGGCTCGCCCCTGCCCGACCGCACCCGGGCCGGGCCCTGCCTGACCGTGATCGCCGGCCAGCGGGTATTCCTGGTCGATGCAGGCGAGGGCGCGGCCGAGGTGCTCTCCGCCGGCGGCATCCCGGCCGGCCGCATCGACCGGCTGTTCCTGACCCACTTCCATTCCGACCACCTGGACGGCCTCGGCGCCGTCGCCCTGCAACGCTGGGTGGGAAGCGCCGCCACCAGACCTCTGCTGCTGGTCGGCCCGCCCGGCGTCGAGCGCATCGCCGCCGGCTTCAGCGAGGCCTACGCCATCGACAACAGCTACCGCACCGGCCACCACGGCGTCGCCGTCGCCCCGCCCTCCGGCGGCGGCTTCACGGCCCAGGCGTTTGTGATGCCGGAAGGGCAAAGCAGTGTCGTCGTGCTGGACGAGGGTGGCCTGAAGGTCACCGCCTTCCGCGTCGACCACGGCCTGGTCGAACCGGCCGTCGGCTACCGCTTCGAGTACAGGGGCCGCAGCCTGGTGGTCAGCGGCGACACCTCGGCCAACACCGGCCTGACCACCAATGCAAAGGGCGCCGACCTGCTGGTCCACGACGCCCTGTCGCCCGTGCTGGTACGTCGCCTGCAGCAAGCCGCCCTGAAGGCCGGCCAGACCAATCGCGCCAGGATTCTCGGCGACATCATCAACTATCACGCCCGTCCCGAGGACGTGGCCGGCCAGGCCAAACAGGCCGGGGTCAAGGCCGTGCTGCTGACCCATCTGGTTCCGCCGTTGCCCCTGCCGGGGCTGGACGTTCCGTTCGTCGGCCAGGCCCGAAAGCTCTATGACGGGCCGCTGTGGCTGGCCCGGGACCGTGACCTGATCAGCCTTCCGGCGGGGTCAGACCGGATCGAACGCAAGCGGCTCGGCCGTTAGAAACGAGGGGGAGACGCGAGATGAAAAAGCGCACTTTGGTCGGGCTGGCTGCGTTGGCGGCCCTTGGCGTCGGCGGCTACGTCGGCTTCCAGCACTTCAAGATTTACCTCCCAGGCATCATCGGCCGGATGAAGAACCCCGTCGGTCCCAACCAGGAGGTGACCTGGGCGCGCGGCCCCGTTACGGCCCCGGCCGACCAGCGGCCGCCGAACATCATCCTGATCGTCGCCGACGACCTCGGCATCAACGACACCACCGCCACTGGCACGGGCGTCGCGGGCAAGGTGGCGACCCCCAACATCGACAGCATCGCCAAGACCGGCGTGCGCTTCGCCAACGGCTACGCGGCCAACGCCACCTGCTCGCCCTCGCGGGCGGCGATGATGACCGGCCGCTATCCGAACCGCTTCGGCTTCGAGTTCACCGCCGTGCCCAAGAGTTTCGCCCGCGAGGTCAGCCACGCGGCCGACGGGCCGATCAAGTCGGTCTTCTATGCCGACCGCGCCAAGGAGATGCCGCCGGTCGAGAAGATGGGCGTACCGACGGGGGAAACGACCATCGCCGAGGCGCTTAAGGGCCAGGGCTACCGGACCCTGCACATCGGCAAATGGCACTTAGGGGAGTCTCCGGCCATGCAGCCGAACGGCCAGGGCTTCGACGACAGCCTGGCCATCCTGGCCGGCGCGGGGATGTTCCTCAAACCGGGCGATCCGAACGTCGTGAATTCCAAGCAGTCGTTCGATCCGATCGACAAATACCTGTGGCCCAACCTGCCCTGGTCGGTGCGCTGGAACGGCGGCAAGCCTTTCGAGCCCAAGGGTTATGTCACCGACTACTTCGGCGACGAGGCGGTGAAAGCCATCGACGCCAACGCCGGCCGGCCGTTCTTCATGTACCTGGCCTTCAACGCCCCGCACACGCCGCTGCAGGCGACCAAGGAGGATTATGAGGCCCTGAAGGACATCCCCGACCACACCACACGAGTTTATGGGGCGATGATCCGGGCCCTGGACCGCAACGTCGGCAAGGTTCTGGCCGAGCTGGAGAAACAGGGCCTGGCCGACAATACCATCGTCATCTTCACCAGCGACAACGGCGGGGCCAACTACATCGGCCTGCGCGACATCAACAAACCCTTCCGGGGCTGGAAAGCGACCTTCTTCGAAGGCGGCGTCAACGTGCCCTTCTTCATGAAATGGCCCGGCCATGTGGAACCCGGCAGCATCTCACCGACTCGGGCCATGCACATCGACATCTTCGCCACCGCCGCCCATGCGGCCGGCGCGGAGGTCGGACCGAAGGTGGACGGCGTGGACCTGTTGACCCTGCTCTCCGGCAAGGCGGCGCCGCGTCCGCTGTTCTTCCGTTCGGGCCACTACCGGGCGGTGATCGACGGCGACTGGAAGCTGCAGCTCTCCGAGCGACCGAAGAAGGCCTGGCTGTTCAACCTGGCGGTTGATCCGACCGAGCGGAAGAACCTGTCGGCATCGGACCCGGCCCAGCTGGCGCGGTTGACCGGGTTGCTCAACGAACAGGACCGGCGGGCGGGGAAGCCGTTGTGGCCGGCGCTGGTCGAGGCCCCGTTCTTCATCGACGAGCCGCTCAACAAGGAGCGGAGCATGAAGGGCGAATACGTGATGTGGGCGAACTAGAAAACGGGGACACGTTGGAATCTAACGTGTCCCCGTTGTTCCTACAACCTAGAGCATCCAGCCAGCGCTGTCGCCGGTGACGTCGCCGTTGATCTTGACCTGGTAGTCGGTCTTGCCGTCGCCGGTGGTGTCGAGGCGCAGGGTGGTGACGCCGTTCGCGAAGGTCAGGGTCATCTCGCCG